>NZ_JAUBOZ010000063.1:0-45360 GCF_036700475.1 Microcoleus sp. T2B6
CTATGCCCTATGCCCTATGCCCTATGCCCTATGCCCTATGCCCATGAGTACCTCATATGAGAGCTCGAAAGGCTATAGTTTAACATCGGAATTATATCTTTTTACGAGCGAGCGTCTCGATCGCACTCGCAAAGAGACACTCGCCCTGCACTGAGAAAATTAACTGAGAGAATTATGATTCCGAGTGCAGTGCCGAAACAATATAGTTACACAATCGCAGCCGCTTTCATCGCGAAAATGCGATCGATCGCATCTTCAACAACCTTATCAGGCGTAGAAGCACCCGAAGTCACGCCGACTACAATTTTACCATCCGGTAGCCAACCTTCAGTTACGACCAAATCTCCCCCCAAAGGCTTGTGTTCGATCCGATTTCCCGGTAAAATGCGCTCCGCACAATCAATGTGATAAGAAGGAACAGTTTTGTCGATCGCAATTTCCTGCAAATGGGTAGTATTAGAAGAATTAAAACCCCCAATCACCAGCATCAAATCCAACTTTTCCTCAACCAAACTCAACATAGCATCTTGCCGTTCCTGAGTCGCATCGCAGATAGTATTAAAACTCAAAAAATGCTCGTTCAAATTCTCCGGCCCGAACTTCCGCATCATCGTTTTTTCAAACAACTTGCCAATATTCTCGGTCTCAGTTTTGAGCATAGTAGTTTGGTTAGCAATCCCCACCATTTCTAAATCCCGATCCGGGTCAAAACCAGCAGAATAAGCCTTACTAAACTTAGCCAGAAACTCAGCGCGATCGCCCCCGTGCAAGATATAATTGCTGACATATTCAGCTTCGTGCCAATTGAGCACAATCAAATACTTATCAGCAAAAGAACTCGTAGCAACAGTTTCCTCATGCTTATACTGACCGTGAATAATCGAAGTGTAATCCTTTTTTTTGTGCTTTTCAACAGTATTCCAAACCTTAGAAACCCAAGGACAAGTAGTATCAACAATCTTACAGCCCTTATCATTAAGCAACTGCATTTCTTGTACGCTCGCTCCAAAAGCAGGTAAAATTACCACATCGCCACTATCGACAACAGAAAAATTTTTCTGCCCATTCTCAACAGCAATAAAACCAACTTCCATATCCCGCAAATGCTCATTGACAGACGGATTATGAATAATCTCATTAGTAATCCAAATCCGTTCCGAGGGGAAATGCTGGCGAGTCTCGTAAGCAATAGCTACAGCGCGTTCCACCCCCCAGCAAAAGCCAAAAGCCTGAGCCAGCCGGATTGTAACTGCGCCGCGTTCCAGCCTGTAATTATTGTCGCGAATTTGCTGGATCAGACTGCTTTGATAAGCCGTCTGCATTACCCCAGCTACCTCAGCTTCGTGTCCAAAACCCTTGCGGTGGTAGTTTTCCGACTGTTGGAGCGATCGTTTAAAAGCTTTAGTATCCATGCGGTATCGAGTTGAAATCTAGGTTAATTACCTTTGATTTTAGAATGCCTGGGGTGCGATCGGGCTTATTGGTTCAGTAGCGAAGAGGGGATATGCTATTTATATGATCGACACATGAGAGGGAAGAAGGAATGAACCGCGAAGACGCGAAGGACGCGAAGGAAGAAGAAAGAAGAATGAGACAATTGGGCGAACAGCTAGAACAGTTGGCTTATAGAGTGATTGGGGCGGCTATTGAGGTGCATCGGCTTTTGGGGCCAGGATTTTTAGAATCAGTGTATCAGGAATCCTTAGAAGTTGAATTTCGGATGCGGGGGATAGCTTGTCACCCTAAAAAGCCAGTAGCAATCACTTACAAAGGTTATCCAGTGGGCGAAGGTCAATTAGACTTTCTGGTTGGCGATATCCTCATTGTCGAATTAAAAGCTGTCGAAAAGCTAGCTCCCATCCATGAAGCCCAAGTTATCTCCTATCTTAAAATGACCAAAAACACCCTAGGCCTTCTGATCAACTTCAACGTTCCGATCCTCAAAGAAGGCATCAAACGCATAATTCTCTCATCTTAACCCTTCTTCCTCTTCCTTCTTCGCGCTCTTCGCGCCTTCGCGGTTCGTTAAAAAAAACTTAAAAAAATTGCAGAGACCAAGATTGCTGAGTCTCTGCACGATCGAACTTATTCAGAAAATTAGCTTTAAACCTTCTTCGGCGCAAAAGGAGAACTCGATTCAAACGAACTGAAACCGCCGGCGAAATCCTCACCGTAAGCTTCTTCCCCGTGCTGGCCGATATCCAAACCTTGGTCTTCAGCAGATGAGGGCACTCGCAGTTCCATAAACTGTTCCAAAATTTTCAGGATCACAAAAGTGCCGACAGCCGCAAACAGGTAAGTAGCTAGAACGCCTACAAACTGGGTGACGATTAGCCCCGGATTCCCGGCAAACAGCCCGTTATTTCCGGCTGCGTTAACGGCTTTAGTCGCAAATAAGCCAGTCAGAATCGCGCCCACAGTTCCGCCTACGCCGTGAACCGGGAAGGTATCCAAAGAGTCGTCAAATCCCAGCTTAGCCCGCCAACTAACGGCAAAGAAGCAGCAAACCGAAGTAATCGATCCGATCAAAAGCGCTCCCACTGGAAGCACGAATCCAGCAGCAGGTGTGATTCCCACCAATCCCGCGAGGAAACCGCTAGCAATTCCCACTGCTGTCGGTTTGCCTCTGAGCACCCATTCCACAATTGTCCAAGTTAAACCGCCGGCTGCAGCAGAAATCATCGTGGTGACAAAAGCCACTGTTGCTAAAGAACCAGATCCCAAAGCGCTACCGCCGTTGAAGCCAAACCAGCCAAACCACAGCATCCCAATTCCCAGCAAGACGTAGGGTACGTTGTGAGGGGTGTGGGGCTTGTTCAAGTGGTCTTTGCGGGGCCCGATCATCCAAGCTGCGACAACGGCAGAAACACCGGAACTAATGTGTACGACTGTGCCGCCGGCAAAGTCCAGAGATCCGATCGCCGCCAGCCAGCCTCTACCCCAAACCCAGTGGGCTAAAGGAGAGTAGATGAAGGTAGACCACAGCAGCACGAACCAGAAATAGGCTTTAAATGTTACCCTTTCGACGATCGCCCCTGAGATCAATGCTGGAGTGATGATGGCGAACATCATCTGGTAAACCATGAAGACTTGGTGGGGTATGGTCGGTGCGTAGCCGATCGGGTCTGGTGTGTCCGCCGTCACCTTGTTCAAGAACATCCAGTCGAAGCCGCCAATGAAGCTTTCGATCCCTTTACCAAACCCTTCGGATACTGGAGTGGAAACGTCAAAGGCTAAACTGTACCCCCACAACGTCCAGGTGACGCCGATCGTTCCCATCATCACCAAGCTCATCATCATGGTGTTGAGGACGTTGCGCGATCGCACCAGTCCCCCGTAGAAAAACGCCAGCCCAGGTGTCATCAGCAATACCAGTGCTGAGGAAACCAACATCCAGGCCGTATCGCCGCTGTTGATCGGATTCGGCGCCACCGCAGCAGCGGCACCTGCAGCATCTTGAGCTAAGGCATTGTCCGTTAGCGGTACGCTTAACAGCCACAGCGCGAGGATGCCGATCGTTAAACTTTTTTTGATCACGTTAGTTGTACCTTCTCATACTCAGCAATTTTCCGGGAAGACCGAGCCGATTTTAGATGCGAGGATTTTAGATGCAATAGTTATTTGGTTTTAAGTCCCTGTTTTAGCGGAACAAATCTTCAATAGATAATTCCCCAATCCTCAACCCCCCGGCTTCGTATAGCCGGGCTCATCTAAATTCGTCAACTATCAATCTAATGGTCTATGCCTTTTGGATTGCACCATTTGTACAAACAGTTATTCTGTATCACCCTATACTAAATAGCTAAGTATCATATTTCTTAATCTATCAGTCGATACTTGACATAGCCAGTGATAGCAGAGTAATCGGAGAGGGGGAGAGTTGGGGAGAATATGACTTCATCCTTGATCTTTCTAACTAATAACTAAGGACTAATAACTAATAACTAATAACTAAGGACTAATGACTAATGACTAAGGACTAAGGACTAAGGACTAAGGACTAAGGACTAATAACTAATAACTAAGGACTAAGGACTAAGGACTAATGACTAAGGACTAAGGACTAATGACTAATGACTAATGACTCATGACTAATGACTAATGACTCATGACTGTTGACTGTTGACTGTTGACTGTTGACTGTTGACTGTTGACTAATGACTACTGACTAATGACTAATGACTAATGACTAATGACTAATGACTAATGACTAATGACTAATGACTACTGACTACTGACTAATGACTAATGACTACTGACTACTGACTACTGACTACTGACTACTGACTACTGACTACTGACTACTGACTACTGACTAATAACTCATGACTCATTTTTCAACTGCATCTGATCGAACAGTTGCAGGGCCGATCGCCAAACCAGATAACCTTGATCGTTAAGGTGCAAGCCATCTGTGCTCAGTTCAGTTGGCAAATTGCCGTCAGCATCTGCAAACAGCGGGTACAAATTCAGATACAAAACATTTTCCGAACTAGCTATTTCTTTCAGCCGTCGATTTATTGCCCGAATCCGACTGTTAGGAATTGCCAACAGCCGATCGCGATTTTCCCAAGTAGCTTGTTCCCCGCTGTGGGGCAAAATCGACTGCACAACTACTTGTGCTTTGGGGTGCGCCCACCGCAAATCGCGAATAATCTGCCGCTGGTTGTCCAAAATCCCTTCGTCGCTGGCCCCCCGCAACAAATCGTTAATCCCGATCATCACAAACACTGTATCCGGCGCAGTTCGATCGAACAACTGCAACCGCTTCAGCAAACCCACCGAAGTCTCCCCCGAAATTCCTTGATTCAGCCAAATTCGATCGGCTGGTAACAGCTTGGTCGGAAACCACATACTCAGAGAATCCCCAGCCAAAACACTCAGTCTTGAGGGTCGATTCGCCGCCGCCGCCTCAGCTTCGCGACCCAACTGCGTCACCCACTGCTGGTACGTCCATTTATGTCGCGGCCCGGGAACGGGCACGTCTAGCACTGCCTTTGCAGAGATTGCCGGTTGGTCTATTTGTTCCTGGGCCACTTCTGCCGTCACCGCATCATTCGCCTGGAAGCGTTCTGTCAAGTTGTTTCCCCGCAGCAGTAGTTGAGCTACTGTAAGTATCAGTACCCCGTTCGTCACCAAAGATAGCAAAGCCCAAACCGGAACAGTTTTCGATCGGCTAACTTCCATCCCTAAGAGGGATTTATGAGTTCTACTTCTGCTACCTCCTCCAAACTTCTCCATAAACTCAAGCTATTTGCAGCCATCACACCGAATAATTTGCACTGATTGCTGCATCAAATTTTACCGCTCAATTAAAGCCTCAATTCTTGTAATAATCAAGCACTGTGCTGTGTTGGGCAAGGGCGGCGATGCAGAACTTTGCTTTTTCGCACTACTTTACCATAAAAAATCTGCCTACCAAACTTTCTTGCCATAAATCGGACTTGTCCAACCGGCAGACGGGGACATAAATATATCTAAAACTTACCGAAATTACCCATTTCTGATGCTAAAATCCAAAAATGAAAAAATTAACTATAACTGAAGCAGCCAAAATTAAAGGTGTGAGCGCTTCCACCTTACGCAGGTGGGAAGCCGAAGGCAAGCTAATACCCGAACGCACCGCTAATGGTCACAGACGCTATGACCTAGCTCATCTTCTCGGCTTAAAACCCAACGGCGCTTTAACCATAGCTTACGCTCGGGTTAGCAGCCACAACCAAAAAGATGATTTAGACAGACAAAAACAAGTTTTGGAATTGTTTTGTGCATCTCAGGGGTGGCAATTCCAAATCATTGAGGATGTAGGTTCTGGGGTTAATTACAGTAAGGGGGGTTTACAACATCTAATTCGGGCGATCGCAGACAATCAAGTAGAAAGGTTGGTATTAACTCACAAAGACAGACTGCTGAGACTTGGTTCTGAACTAATTTTTAATTTGTGCGAACACTTTGGGACAGAGGTAGTGATTATAAATCAAACCGAAAATGCTAGCTGTGACGAGGATTTAGCTAAAGATATACTAGAAATAATCGCTATTGTCTCCGCCCGCCTTGATGGCAGGAGGAATGTCAAGAACAAGCGCCTCGTTGAAGAACTTAAGGCAATTGGCGATCAACTCTAACCAATACACCAGTTTTCAACGCTCGTGATTTACAGATTCTCAATTCCCATTTCCCCATTATCAATTACCAATTAATGGCGCACATCTCAGGCAATCGAAAACTGCTATATGTACGCCATTAAACGTAAACTAACAATAAAAATATGCCCGCGTTCGTATCGAATATTGAAACGCGAGCACAACGATAGACAGCCATAAGTTGGCGGGTATTTCAGATTCGGGTGTTTCTGAATAAAGGGGTGAATTAGCTGATAAATAGCTAATTTAGGACACGAAAGCTGAATTGATCGATCTCTTCGCACGCTCTACATTTTGTTAGGCCTCCCACCAGAACCCCCACCATAAACGCCGTAGCCGCTCTCACTTCTGTTATCCAAGCTCGTTTCCTTCACAAACCCGGTGTAAGCTTCCATCCCGTGTTCGCCGATATCCAAACCTTCAGCCTCCTCTAAAGCAGAAACGCGGATACCCAGCAAAGCTTTGAGTGCCATCCAAAAAATCGTAGTCAGCAGCACGGTCATCCCGCCTACAGAGATAATGCCGACCAACTGCGCCCAGAGTTGACCGAACCCTCCGCCCACGAGCAATCCGGCTGCCGGGCCTGCGGTATAAAGTCCAGTTGTAGGCCCGTCAGCAAATAAGCCAACTGCCAGAGTTCCCCAGATGCCGCAGACTAAGTGAACTGAAGTTGCGCCTACAGGGTCGTCAATTTTCAAGTTGTCGAAGAAAGTTACTGCGAAAACTACCAGGATACCGGCGATCGTGCCGATTATGGCAGAGTTGGGCAAGTTGATCCAAGCGCAGCTCGCTGTTACGCCGACTAAGCCGGCGAGGATGCCGTTGATAATCATCGAAAGGTCGGGTTTGCCCAGGTACAGCCAAGCAGTAATGGTTGCAGCAGCTCCCCCGAAGGCACCGGCGGTGTTGGTGGTGAGCGCAATGTGGGCGATCGCATTTGGATCGACTGCCATTGTCGAACCGGGATTGAACCCGAACCAGCCCAACCACAGAATCAAACAGCCCAGGGTGGCAATGCTCATATTGTGTCCCGGCATCGCCACAGTATCGCCGTCGCGGTACTTGCCGATCCGCGGCCCCAAAAATGCCGCTCCCATCAAAGCAGCCCAACCGCCTACCGAGTGAATCACTGTCGAACCGGCAAAATCCCAGAAGCCTGCTTTTGCCAGCCAGCCGCCGCCCCAAATCCAGTGTCCGGTAATTGGGTAAGCAATGCCTACTAGCAGCAAGCTGAAAATTAAGAATTCAAGGAATTTAATTCTCTCTGCAACGGCTCCAGAAACGATCGTCGCAGCAGTTCCCGCAAAAACTAATTGGAAAAAGAATTTAGCGTTAAGAGGCACTCCCGTCCAGTTAAGCGAGTCGAAAATGCCTTGATAAGCCTCTCCTGTGGCGGGGCTGTTGTCAGCTACGTTCCACAGGAAAAATCCGCCGCTGGTGCCGATAAAACCGTTGCCGTCACTGAACATTAAGGCAAAGCCGATCGCCCAATATGCGATCGTAGAAAGCGCAAAAACAATCAAGTTTTTGGACAGCACGTTGACGGCATTTTTTTGGCGGCAAAAACCGGTTTCCAACATACAGAAACCCGCGTTCATAAAGAACACTAGCATCGCCGCCACCATGACCCACATGGTATCCATGCCCACCTTAAGGCTTGCTAATTGTTCCTCGGTGGTTGGTGCGGGAGCTGTTTGGGCTACCGCCGCATATCCCCACACCAAGACGATGATTGCAGCTAAAGGTATACAGGCTTGCCAACTTGGAGTGAGGCGGGCGATCGCCCGTGGTAACTTCTTCAACCTGTTGACTTTCGTAAAAAATTTAGCTGCTGACAAATTGAAAGACTCCCGCCTGACGGGTTTTGACTTTTTCTTTCCGACAGTCATTTTAATCACTTTTACCCTCTTTACGGCTAGTAAGCTCAGCAATATTCGGAAAACTTTCCAATCTTACTACAAAAGTTTATGGATTATTTGTTGAGATTGAGATAGTTATGATAGCCTAGCTCTTCTAGAAGATTTTGTTTTTTCAGTACAGATTCGGACAAAGTTTTGCGGTAATGCAAAACTCGCTCTAGCAATTCTGGCTGATGAGCTGCCAGTATCTGAACTGCCAGCAAGCCAGCATTCTTGGCGTTGCCGATCCCCACTGTTGCTACGGGTATCCCGGCTGGCATTTGCACGATCGAGTACAGCGAATCTACCCCTTGCAGGTGGCGACTCGGTACGGGCACGCCAATTACGGGCAAGGGGGTTAAAGATGCTACCATACCTGGGAGGTGCGCCGCTCCCCCGGCACCTGCGATAATGACTTTCAAGCCTCGTTGGTGAGCGGTTTGGGCATATTCCACCATGCGCGAGGGGGTACGGTGCGCCGAGACGATCGCTACGGAGCAAGCAACGTTGAATTCTTCGCAAACTGCGATCGCATCTTTCATGGTTGGCAAATCCGAATCGCTACCCATGATAATTCCAACTGTCGCTTGATTCATAAAATTTTCAGATTTGAGATTTCAGATAAATGCTAATTTTAAATGATTGCGTTAACTCAAATTTAGATATTTTGTACCAAAACTGACCCTTCAAAGCAATTTTGCCACAAGCCCCCGTCTGAGCAGCCCTAGAGCCAGCAAAAAGCAAAAAGCTCCCCCTCCCGATCGCCAGCCACCGGACTTATCCGTAGCGAATATTAAATCTAAAATCTAAAATCTAAAATCTAAAATCGGATGACTGAAGCCACAACCCCAACTGCCGCCCCCACAGATATTCTCAATGTTCGCATCCCCGGTTGCAAGGATTTGCAGATGCTTGCTGTTGACGAAACGGGAATCATTCAAGAAGTTTTGCCGATGGACGCCGTATTTAAACGGATTTGTCCTCCCCATTTGCACGTGCTTGATGTAGCAGGCGATTGGCTTTCTCTGGGCGGTGTTGACTTGCAGATTAACGGCGCCCTGGGTTTTGCTTTTCCCGATTTAGAAAGCAAGCATATTGAAATTTTGCCGAAAATTTGTCAATTTTTGTGGAATCAGGGAGTAGATGCTTTTTTGCCGACTTTGGTGACAACTTCCGTGGATAAGTTTAGGCGATCGCTCTCAACTATAGCTGATTATATCCGCACTGTACAAACCGCTGCCCCCGCAACAATTGAACCCAAAACAGCGGAAATTATTGGAGTTCACCTCGAAGGCCCTTTTCTCAACCCCCAGAAGCGAGGCGCTCACCCA
Organism: Microcoleus sp. T2B6; assembly: GCF_036700475.1. Classification (NCBI taxonomy): domain Bacteria; kingdom Bacillati; phylum Cyanobacteriota; class Cyanophyceae; order Oscillatoriales; family Microcoleaceae; genus Microcoleus; species Microcoleus sp. T2B6. Next base: position 9,373 of record NZ_JAUBOZ010000063.1, read on the forward strand.
GTTGAGTTTTTGTTACCGCTAACTATAGAAAATGTCAAGCAAGTTTTAGGAGATTGTGCCGATATTGTCAAAATAATTACTTTAGCGCCGGAGTTAGACAGCACTGGCGAAGTCATTTCCTATTTGCAAAGTTTGGGAATTTCCGTCAGTCTCGGACACTCCCAAGCGACGGCAGAGCAAGCACAGCAAGCATTTGAGCGGGGGGCTTCAATGGTAACTCACGCTTTTAATGCGATGCCGAGTTTGCACCACAGAGAACCGGGTTTGTTGGGAGCGGCGATTGTTTATCCGGGGGTAAAATGCGGTTTAATTGCTGACGGGAAACACGTTTCTCCGACAATGATTGATTTTTTGCTACGCGCTGGTAGGTATCAAAAAGGCGTTTTTTTAGTGAGCGATGCTTTGGCTCCTTTGGGTTTGCCTGACGGTGTTTATCCTTGGGATTCCCGACAAATTGAAGTCAGAAAAGGTACAGCTTGGGTAAGATTAGATTATCACTCGGCCCTGGAATGTGCTACTTTGGCAGGTACTACTCTGCCGCTGTTGGCGGGAGTACAGAATTTGGTGGAGTGGGGGATTTGCGATGCCGAAAGTGCGATCGCCCTGGCAACTGAATCTCCAAGAAAGGCGATCGGACTTTCGGGAATTATTGGCAAATCGGCAAGTCAATTGTTGCGCTGGAATTTAAATGCTGCGACAAAAGAATTGGCTTGGCATCGGTTGTTTTAAGTAGTTCCATTTAGTTTCCATGCCATTAGTTTCTCGCGCAGTAGAGTTCGTAGTGAGGACGAAGAGCCCTGATGCTAAGCGCTGCTAGCAATTCGGTGTTCTCGGCAAGTTCGATCGTAAATATGATTTAATTCCACAGCCAAGCAAATCTCGCCGCGCAGCCACAGCGGTAAAACAGGGAGCTCGCAGCCCACAGCCAGTTTTTCCTGCCAAATATCGAGGCATTGGTTGCCGTCTCGCTCGATCGGTCGATAAGCTGTAGCATAGAGTTCAGCGTCGAAGGGCGAAGCGCTTCCTCCCGCCAGACGGGCTAACAATTCATACGGGCTAACAATTCATTATGAAGATTTGCCTTCCTTCCCGTCACCAAAAAACTGGGTCTGAAGCCCCGTCGTTCTACGACGGCTTTTTATTGATTTTCCAGTTTCCTAATCAACCCTCTGAGTACGTCTGATTGAGAGCGCATTGTCTTTGTACAGTAACGCGCAAGAATTTCAGCTTCTTGAGAACTGATGCGTATATGCAATCTCTTATCTTTTTCCATAACTTCCACGATGTGTACTCAGTTTATGTGTACAATATAGCAAGGAGGTAAAAACAATGCAACGCTGGAACTACAAGTTAAAACCAAACAAAGAGCAAGCCGCGCTCATGGCCCAATGGCTTATAACACTGCGTAAGCACCGTAATTATTGTCTCAGAGAACGCTGAGCGCGGCTGGGAGACTAACAACAGAAATGTTGAAACGCCTCGGAGCTATGCTTTTGGGTCTTATTGCGAAATAGACACCCGTTTAGAAGTTGGTGCTGTGTGTCCTCTTAGTTGTCCGGTTGTCAAGCATGGCGTTATGTCTGCAACATTAACCAAGACCAGTAAAAAGCTAGGTCTGTGTTGGGATAGCGCTGGGGGTATTCAAAGTAAGAGAACTACTGAGTTAAGAAAAGAAAACGAGTGGTACAGCCGTATTGATTCAGATGTGTTGCAGCGAAACCTGGCTAAACTAGATACTGCGTTTGCAGGTTTTTGGAGTCATAAAAGAGGCTTTCCGGCTTACCGAAAAGCCTCAAATTTCAAGACCTTCGAGTACAAACCGGGGCGTTGCAAGTTTGAAAACAACCGAGTTTATCTTCCTGGTATTGGTTGGATGAAATACTTCAATAGCAGAAGTTTTCCATTCAATGTAGAAATCCGAACTGTAACCGTCAAGCAAAAAGGGACATATTGGTACATCAGTGTACTGCTTGACGACGGAGTGAGACTGCCAGAACTTATCGAACCTAAGTCAGTTGTTGGGATAGATGTAGGAATAAACAAGCTTGTGTCCCTTTCAGATGGTAGCTTTATTGAGAATATAGCTGTTGCAACAAACTCTAGAACAGCTCGACGATTAGCGATAAGAAATCGTGCTGCAAGTCGCAAGCAAAAAGGCTCTAGCAACAGGAAAAAAGCACAGTTCAAGCTGTCTCAAACCCAACACAAGCTAACCCAAAAAAGAGACGGATATAACTGGAAAGCGGCCGATAAGATAGTTAAAACGGCTGATGCTGTAGCGCAAGAAAACCTAAAAATAACCAACATGGTTAAACGCGCCAAACAATCGCACGATGGAAAAGGAGGTTATAGGAAGAATGGTGCTGCTGCCAAGAGTGGACTTAATAAAAGAATCCTAGATTGTGCTTGGGGGGATATTTTTGGAAAAATAGCGTGGCTAGCTGCGAAGTCTGGCAAGCCTGTATTTGCAGTTAACCCCCGACACACTTCTCAAGAGTGTCCTAAATGTGGACATACAGAGAAAGGCAACCGAGACGGAGAAAAGTTCGTGTGTCGCGCCTGTGGTTATGCTGAACACGCTGATACAGGAGCCTCTAGGAAAATAGCCAAGAAAAGCGGTTTATCATTTCCGCGTAATCAAAAAAGACTACCTGCGGACTGCGGGAAAGTAACGCCTTTGGAAATATCAATCCCTAAGTGGGTTGAGCCTAGGAACCTTAATTTATCGGTTAACTCGCAGTTATCTAATGTAGAAAGCGGTTATCCAGAAAAAAGGATATCCGGATTAATTTCCGGAGAATCCCCGCTGCTTTAGCACGGGGAGTGTCAAAACATCAACTATTACCAACCCAATTCCCTGGCGCAAATACGTCTCGCACTTAGAAACAAAAGCACCGCGATGAGTAGAACGAACTTTGTTGGCAGGACTTACTAATTCAATTGCACCGGCTAATACCGGGCAGGCTTCAGTGTTAAAAATACTGACTTGCACCGTTTGGGCCGCAGTTAGAAAAGGCACGCTTTGGGCTGGGGGTGACATCCAATTGTTTGGGAAATCTATTGGCAAACGAATTACCGTCTCTGGACAATCAAACTCCGGTAGAGGTTCCTCAAAAGCTGCTACATCAATTTCAATCCCAAACTGCACGTTGGGTTCGGCAAAGTAATTTGCGGGTAATTTGGCATTCAAATCCGATGCAATGTAAGTCGCCCAGGCGTTGTGAAAGGCGTGCCAGTGAGGGCCAACCGACAGCGGCGGGCGGAAATGATCTTGTAGCACCATATTTTTTTAATTTAGGGCTGATTAAAATTCTCGCTCGAATGTGCGATCGGCTGAACTCGGTTTTTATGGAATTAGTTTGTCAATTCGGGATTGTTCGAGTTGCGATCGCCCGTATAAGTAAATTTAACTCAATTTAATTGGGTGGGGAGTGTCAATCGATTTTAGATTTTAGATTTTAGATTTTAGATTTAAAATTGAAGAACTTAGCCCACTGATAAATCCGGGGGCCCCGGATTAAATTACTTTCGGTCAACAATAACTGTCGCTGCGGCTTTATAATATTTAACCGTTGGCAATCACTCAGCAGCAGGCAGATCGATGAATTTGGTAGACGACAAGACTATAGTTAGACAGTATTTTAACTCGACGGGATTCGATCGGTGGCAGCGAATTTACGGCGACGGCAAAGTCAATAAAGTTCAGCTAGACATCCGCACCGGGCACCAGAAAACGGTGGATACAGTCATCGAATGGCTGCAAGCTGACGGCAATTTACCCGGGCTTTGTGTCTGCGATGCCGGCTGCGGTGTGGGATCTCTGAGTATTCCTCTGGCTGAGGCTGGGGCGATTGTTTGCGCTAGCGATATCTCTGAAAAGATGGTAGCAGAAGCCTACGCTCGATCGACAGCAGTTCCCGGCAAGCTCTACAACATCTCCTTCGCCGCCCAAGATTTGGAAGCTTTAACCGGCAAATTTCACACTGTTATTTGTTTGGACGTGCTGATCCACTATCCTCAAGATAAGGCTGCGGAAATGATTGCTCACCTAAGTTCGATCGCCCAATCGCGACTAATTATCAGTTTTGCCCCCAAAACTTTAGCACTCACCGCCCTCAAAAAATTTGGCGAACTTTTCCCCGGTCCGAGCAAAACTACCCGCGCTTACCAGCACCGCGAAGCTGATATTATCAAAATCCTAGAAAACAACGGTTTTGTGATTAACAGAACAGCGATGACTAGCACTAGCTTTTACTATTCTCGCTTGCTGGAAGCTGTGCGAAAATAGGTTAAAAATATCTGCCAATTCTGAGGTCAGTTTAGATCGTTTATTGGCGTAGTGGGGAGGGTTTATACAATTTGTTGGTGGGGTGGGGGCGGGTTTATATAATTTGTTGATGGGTGTCAAAAATTTTGGCGAACCCGCCCCTACATGGTAAAATCGCGGACAAATTTGTAGATACTGTCTTGACCTGTCAAGGGGTAGCAGTCAAATAAGTAGGTAAACAAAATTAATTGCCGACTGAGTTGACTTGAAACCCTTGATACCTCTAAAGAGTAACAAAGTCGGATGTGTAATTAATTTTGTGTAGGTACTTAATTAGGGTCGAAAGGCTTTTGGGACTTTAAAATCCCAAAAGCCAAATGCACCAATTTCCGCATCAAAGCACCAATAACCTGCATTTTGACCTTTCCACGACCCAATAATCGCTCGCTCATCGCTTTCAACAAAGGGGTGGATGCTGGATGATTTTTTTAGACATAGCTTAACATTCTTTCCTGATTGGGTAACTATTGAGTTGTATTATTAGAGGTAAGCAACCTTGGAGACTCAATCAGACGTGACACTTTCAATTGGAGAGGCGGCTAAGGAATTAGGTATCTCGACAAAAACACTAAGACGCTGGACTGATGCAGGAAAAATTAGGTTTGAACGCTCCCCCACTGGACAGAGACGATTCTAAGTAACCACACAAAATTAATTACATAAAAACTCCTTGCTAGGCAAGGGTTTCAGTAGAAATATTGTGTAATTAATTCGGAACTACTACTTATCTTGCGGATATCAAGCGAATCGTTCCCAGAGACTTGAACCAGGCAGATGAGCGAATTACTATCAACTATGCCAGAGTTTCCAGTCATGACAAAAAAGATGATTTAAAGCGTCAAGCTGCTGTTTGGGAATCGTTTAGTGCTGCTAACGGCTGGCAATTTGAAACAATTCAAGACTTAGGTTCTGGATTTAATTACAAGAAAAAAGGACTGACAAAGTTACTCAAACGAATTAGACATCTCCAAAATAGTAACAGTTCGTGGTAATATCACATCATAAAGCTTTTTTGACACAGAAACATGAGCGACATACTCAATCATATTGAAGAGCATCCTAAAGAAACACAGCGATTAATGGGTCTGGATTATGAGCAGTTACAACAATTAATCCTAAACGCGGAACGATTACATCATGAAAAACAAGCTTTACTAGAATCAAAGAAAGTTAGAATTATCGCTGGTGGAGGCGGTAGAAAACCCAAACTATCTCGCTCGCGAACAAATAATTTTAACATTGGTCTATCTGAGACATATGACAACATTTCAACTTCTGGGCATCCAGTTTGGAGTAAGTGAGTCTACAGCTAATGATACATTTAACTATTGGTTGCCTCAATTGCGAGAATTGCTACCATGTAGCTTACTTGAACAAGTAAAAAAAACGCTGCTGACTATGAAATAGTCAAGGAAATACTCACAGAATATGAATTAATAGTAGATACCTACGAACAAGTCAGAGAGAGACCTGGAACTCAGGATGAACAAGAAAAATACTTTTCAGGCAAGAAGAGTAATCATACATTTAAAAGTCAAATAATTGTCATGCCAGATGGTAGAGATATCGTTGATGTTGTGGCAGGGAAACCTGGACCTAAAAGCGATATAACTTTATTCCGAGAAGAACGCTCACGGTTTGACCCTCAACTCATATTTAAGGGAGATAAAGCTTACGTTGGAGAAGCTTTAATTACAACTCCCGGGTAAACGCATCTAAATTAAGTTGACAGAAAATCATATTTGTGCGTGAGTCTTGTTCGGGAAAAATCCTTCTTAAAACTCTTAAATCCGATGGAATTAACCCAGTAAAAATCGAGCTTTAAGAACTTCTAAATTCTCGAAGCTGAATCAATTTAGATCGGGAATCTGTTTGAGTTTTCTAGCGTTAACTGGCAGAGTTTAAGATTTGGACTAAATAATTATTATCCATTCCCGCCAGATACCGCTTCATTTTTAAACTTCCTTTAAATCCTTTTTCTTGTTTCAGTAAATTGATGGCACTCGCGACGTAGAAGAGCAAAGTTTTCAGGAAAATTATCTTTACGAATCCGACTCTTGTCTTCACAAAAAGTAACATCCCATGTCCAATGTAAGCTATTTTCAATACCCCAATGACTGCGGATTGCTTGAGAAATCTTCTCGGCATTACTGGCTAAACTACTCAAATAAAAGCCAACTTCTGTGGTTGTTTTATTCCACAAACGTCTTTCACTTACGATCATCACAACCGTTTTCAATCCAGCCCATAATGATTGATTATGAAGAGATGGAAGCTCTGAGACTGCCACCGTCCAAATTTGTCTTTTTTCAACTCGATGATGCCCGGCTTCTATTTGTTGATAATAGCTATGCTCTCTGCCACCAAACTCTTCTTTTCTAGCTAATTCAAACCCGTTTTTTACGTCTTCATGAAGAAGTTTTTGATTCCCTTTTAGCGCTAAAAGATAATCTCCTTTCTTCTTAATTATGAGCGCTGCTATTTCTTTCTGACATCCCAAAGCATTGATGGTTATTATGCTTCCAGCAATTTCTAGCACCTCTAACAAAGCCGGAATTGCCGTCACTTCGTTAGATTTCTTATTGACTTTTTTTGCCCTAAAACTAATTGATGGGATGAAGACCATGCACTGACTATATGCAATGGTTTTTGGCTGTGATTCCGGTCATAAGATTGTTTCATTGTTTTGCCATCTATGGCTAGGACTTCTAGCTCCAACTTTTGGGTTATTGAATTTATCCAACTCAAAAAACACTCTTGAAAATGCTGCGGTTCAATTCGAGCAAAGAAGGAGACTAAATGTATCATGAGAAGGAATTCCATTCGGCAGTTCTAGAAAACCTTTCAGCCATTCATATTTGGTTGTTCCATAGAGTTCTATTGCTTCCCATCCATCTGCACCGCGTCTGGACAGCTAGAATCGCAATTGCTACAATATCTATTAATAAATGCTGTTTACTTCTTTCTATTCTTGGATCGGTCAAGGTTCCAAAATGGTTTAAAAAACAAGCGTTCAATAAGTGTGTCGGGTTCGATACACCTATTGTTTTTTGTTGGGCAGTTAAAGTCGAAGTAAACCCTTTCGCCATCGATCGCACCTAATTACGCACTTGATTTAGCCCAATACTTCATCTTATCATGTTTTAGGTTGAAATTAAGATGCGTTTACCCTGGGACTCTGACTCTGACTCTGATTCTTTTGAATTGTCAACTTTGGCTGTCTCTGATTTCTGTATCAGATCGCTCGATGGTGGTTTTTATGATGTTTTACTATTACTGGGCTGTCTCTCTTGGAGCTTTTCGAGCTTTTGTTGTAATTTTTCAATCAGCTTCTGTTGGGTGAGCACAATTTTGACCAGCTCCTGGTGGCTCAACTGGTCAACCATTTCTAATTTTAGTGCTGCTGATAACTCTGACTTTTCGCTCATCTGACTACATTACCATATTGTTCGGCTCTCTGCGGAACTATTTTTACCTGAATCCTTACCTGCCAACAATGGACAATCTCAAAAACCCGCCCCGACCGGGATATTATGGTTAATCGATCGGACATGACATGAAACCACAGATAAACGCAGATAAGCGCCGATTTCCTTGGCAGTTTATCTGCGTTAATTTGCGTTCATCTGCGGTGAAAAATTAAATCTGATTATCTTCAGAAAAAAGTCCCAACAAAGGGCCGAGAATAGCGCCGAAAACAAAGCCACCGGCGTGGGCCCAGTAGGCAACTCCCCCGGATTCCATGCCGACACTTGCCGGGGCATTCAAGGAAGCCAGCCCGCTCAATGCTTGCTGTGCAAACCAAAATCCTAGAAAGAAGAAAGCGGGGACTCTGACGGTGGTAATAAAAATTCCCAATGGCAGGAGTGTCAGAACTTTAGCTTGGGGATATCTGAGAATGTAAGCTCCCATCACGCCTGCGATCGCGCCGCTAGCACCTAGGGACGGAATGGCAGATGCTGAGGAGAAAAACCACTGAGTTAGTGATGCTAAAACGCCGCAAGTAAGGTAAAATACTATAAATTTGACGTGTCCTAAACGGTCTTCTACGTTGTTGCCAAAAATCCACAAAAATAACATATTTCCGGCAATGTGAAGAAAGCCTGCGTGCAGGAATTGGGAGCTAATTAGTGTCGTCCATTCGGGAAATGGCGAAGCTGGCAGAGCAACCCGACACATATTGCTTAACTGGCAAGGAATTACGGCCCAAGAGTAGAAGAATTGCGTTAATTGTCGATCGCCCAAACTGAGTTCGTACAAAAATACTAATATGTTTGCGGCAACCAGCCCGTAGGTGACATAGGGAGTGATAGTAATGGGATTTTCATCGCGTAAGGGAACCACGGCCTTTTTTCCTCATCAAAATATTGGCAACACAGTAGCGCATTTATAGCCCAGGTGTCTCCTGTCTAAAGGAAGAGGGAACAAACCAATCGATTTTAGATTTTAGATTTTAGATTTTAGATTTAAAGAATTGAAGGATTGAAGAATTGAAGAAAGCGACCTCATATCATTTCCGGTCGAGGGATCGCGATTGTTGTAGGGGCGGGTTCACCAACAATACCTGCCAATAATTGACAATCTCAAAAACCCGCCCCGACCGGGATATTATGCTTAATCCATCGGACATGATATTACGGATATATCCGAGGGCTGGTTAATCGATTTGAGATTTGAGATTTGAGATTTGAGATTTGAGATTTGAGATTTGAAGCATTGAAGAAAGCGACTTTACGGATATATCTGGGGGCTGCTTATCGGATACCATATTTTTTATTTATGCAGGGAGGAATGCGAGGGCTTGTACCGCCATCGGATGCCGCAAGCTTCCTTCAAACTCGCCGTGTCCAGCTAAAACAAAAATAAAACCCATTGAATAAAACCCTCCACCTTGCAGTTAGTTGAATATCTGCTTTTTAGTCTTGGGTTTTATTTTACCGCAAAGGCGTATATTGTAGGATTGCAGAGGAAGTTTGTAGTTGCGATATTGGTACTGGTTTTCACATCTCAACCAAACTACAAACTTATTTATCCCCTTGCTGATTACATTTTTACAGCGGGGCTAGTCGAAGGTTTAGGCGACTTAATTTCCTGGGAAGCTGCACGGGCGCGGAAGAGTTTAGCAACGACTTGTTCACACTTAGACAAATCCGATTCTATCTCTGTCAAAATGGCCGTTGATACCGGATCTGTGAACTTCACCCGCAGGTTGTTGATATCGACAACACCGGTTTGCAAATCACCTAGAGTGCTCCGCAGCAAAAACGTTTCATCGCTTCCTTGCATAGAAGCTTTTAATTTAGCGTATTTGTCAGCAATTTGGGCAGGCATTGAGGGTTTTTCACCAAAATCGTTGAGGCGACTTTCGAGAGCGATGATGTGGTGCTGTTTGTTTTGAATCATTTCTTTCAAGAGCGATCGCAAATCGCTGTCTTGGGTTTTTTCCGCATAATTTTGAAACGCTTCGCAAGCATAGCGTTCCCCTGCGAGGGCGGTATTCAAACCTTTAACAATGTCGCCTTGTGTCGAACCTCCCCAACCATTAGCTAATTTCCACCATTCTGCATTTTTGTCAGTTTCTTCGGGCAAACCGACTTCTTTTCCGCCGTAACCGAGGCGAGCCAGAATTGCGGTGGTAAATATTGCTAAATCTCCAGGTTGGCGGGAAGTGATCAAGTTGCCGTCAACTACTAAAGCTTCGTTAATGTAGTTAGCTCCGGCATTAATCATGTCTGTTTTAATTGCCAAGAAACCCGTCGCATTTTTGCCTTTCAGCAAGTCGGCTTCAATCAAAACTTGCGGGCCGTGGCAAACAGCAGCGACGAGTTTTCCTTGCTCAAATGCTTCTCGTACAAAACGTACTGTATTGGGATTAGTCCGCATCATATCAGGAGCCATCCCGCCGGGAATTATCACTGCATCGAATTCTGCGGGCAATGCTTCTGTCGTAGTTCCGTCAGCCTGCTGGGCAACTTTTCCTTGTTTCCCTGCATACTTTTCGTTTGTCCGCGAACCGAGGACAACTACATCAAAATTTGCTTGTTTTAAGGCGTTGTAAGGAACTAAAAATTCCGAATCTTCAACTCCATTTTCAATGAGTATGGCAACTCGTTTGGTGTTGGTGCCGTTATTTGTTGTCATAATCAACTTTCCTCAGACTATCTTCTAATCTAACGCTAAGTGATTGAGGGAGTTTTTAGCGTCTTGCTAAAGTGATAAATTAGTGATTTTTAAAAGGTGTCACCGTGAGCCTTTAGAGGTATTTTACAATTGTCTCAATGCACGTAAGAGGCTCCATTAATGTCGATCGTAGTCCCGGTAGCGTGCGTAGCCAAACCGGATGCTAAAAACGCGATAACATTAGCAACATCTTGAGGAGGAGCGATTTTGCCGATCGGGATATCGCGAATAATATCAGCTTCACCGAACTCCTGAATAAACTGATTAGACATTTCTGTACTGACAAATCCCGGGGCAACTGTAAAAGCCAAAATATTATCAGTCGCAAACCCTCTAGCAATGCTGCGAGTTAAAGCAACAATAGCGCCTTTAGAAGCGGCGTAGTGCAGATAATTCGGGTCATCGCCGCGAAAAGCAGCGCGACTTGCTATATTAATAATTGTACCGACCCTGCGAGTTTGAAAATGCAGAATAGATTCCCGGCACAAATCGGCAACGGCAACTAAATTAACTTGTAGAGTTTGCTGCCAAGCTGACGACCAAATATCGAACTCGTCCTCTATACCCGCTGACTGCATAATCCCCGCATTATTAACTAAAATATCAATATGGCCCCGCCATTTTAAAGCATCTCGCCACAAAGTCGAGGCCGCGTTTTCCACCATCAAATCTGCTGCTAATAAATAACAGCGATCGCCCGCAACACTTGCTGCCACCGCTTCAGCTTCTTTCTGACTGCGAAAGTAATGCAAAATCACCTCAGCCCCAGCATTAACCAGAGTCCGCACCGTCACTGCACCAATCCCTTTCGAGCCACCTGTTACTAAAATTACCTTTCCGGTTAAATCAATCATTTATCTCTCTCTTTTCTCTTTCTCTGTGACCTCTGCGCCCTCTGCGGTTAATAAAAAAATAAATCCCCTTCACACACGAAATAGAATTGCTCTATGATATAGCACATTCCATCTAAGGTGTATGCCATTTCCTTATGCTGATAGATATCTGCCACACACATCTCCAAAAACGTCCAAATCCTTTGCCCTGTTGGTGTATATTAGAAATATAGCCACTGCTTACAGCACTATAGCTTCTTTGTCATTAAACTCGATAACTACAGCGGCTTCGGCAGCAAAGGTCGAATCAGCTCCATAATTCGATCAGAATTAAAATTATTGATATAATCAGTTAGTGCTTTGGACAAACTTGCTTTGGATTCGGGAATTTGTAGAATTAATTCATTCATAACTTCGGTATCGAGATAGTAAGCGGCTTGATACATTTGTTCTAACCACTGGGGGGGCATCATGGATATATCTTCTACAGACACCGTTTCAACTAATGGTTTTTGTGGAGTTTGTTCTACGACTTCGTAGATATATTGTACTCCCAAATATTTAGCGAGTTTATCAAAAAGTTCTCTCTGCTGAAATGGCTTGCTTATAAAGTCGTTGCAGCCAGCCCTAAGAACTTTCTCTCGATCTTCTTCCAAAACACTGGCAGTTAAAGCAATAATGACAGTTTCTTGGCTCTGAGGGCGTTCTCTAATATATTTAGTAGCTGTGTAGCCATCCACGATCGGCATTCGTATATCCATCAGAATCAGGTGCGGCCGCCAACTCTCCCACAGTGAGAGTGCCTCCACTCCCTGTTTTGCTTCTCTCACCTCAAAACCAACCGAGGTAAGGATCTCGACTAACAAGCGGCGATTTTCTTCTAAATCTTCAACAATAAGAATGCGGTAAGTCGGTTGTCCGGGAGCTAAACCAATTACTCTTTGATTAATTGATTCTGGGGGTAAGGATTCTGCTTGAGGTAACTGTACACTAATCTCAAAGGAAAAAGTGCTACCTCGGTGCAAAGTGCTTTTAACCCGAATTTTACCGCCCATGAGTTTGACGAGTTTTTGACTGATCGCTAAACCAAGCCCACTGCCTTGACTCAAATTATTGCCAGCTTGGGCTTGCACAAATACCTTAAATAGGCTATCAATTTCTGTGGGCGCAATTCCCACGCCTGTATCCTCAACTTCAAAATATAGGTGACAGGATGTTTGGTCTGTTTGTGCTGCTCTTACCCGTAGGGTGACGCTTCCTTGATTGGTAAACTTAATCGCATTACCGAGCAGATTGACCAAGACTTGATAGAGTTTTTTCTCGTCGCTATGCACAAATTGAGGAATGTCGGGATCTAGGTCGAAAAATAGTTGCAATTCTTTAGATTGGACTTTAACTTGGAACATTTCTTCAATAGAAGTCAGCAAACTTTTCAAATCAAAGTCAGAAGGATTGAGGGTCATCCTTCCGCTCTCTATTTTGGATAAATCTAAAATATCGTTAATCAAGTCCAATAAATGTCTACCGCTACGATTGACAATCTGTAAACGTTCTTGGAGAGAAGGAGTCAGATTTCTCTCATAGCTCATCAATTGCGTGAATCCCAAAATTGAGTTGAGGGGGGTGCGGAGTTCGTGGCTCATATTGGCGAGGAAGACTGTCTTGGCTTGGTTTGCTTCATTTGCCTGATGAAATTCCAACTCAGCTTGTTTGCGATCGCTAATGTCAATTAAATATCCCAAAATTTCTACTGGTGTACCTGAATTATCTCGAATTAGCCTAAGCTGACCGAGCATCCAGCGATAAACTCCATCGGAGCGACGAAAACGGTATTCGTGGAAATAAAAATCATTAACGAATACATTTGCTAAGCCATTAAGCACTGGTTCTACATCATCTGGGTGTAAGTGATTCACCCAAAATTTAGAATCTTCTAAAAACTCGCTGCTTTCGTAGCCCAATATATCTTTGATATTTTCGCTCATGAACGTTGCTCCATAATCGCCAGCCGGTTTACTGCTAAAAATGAGTACGGGGCTGTAGTTTAGAAGAAAGTTGAGGCGATTTGTTGTAGCTTGCAAGGCTTGCTCAGCCAGTTTTAGCTCTGTTGCGTCCTCCTGAACAGCAACATATACAGTTCCGTATTCAGGATGCTCAAACCTGGATGTATGAACTCTGCACCAAAAGAGAGTTCCATCTTTCTTTATATTGTGGACTTCATATTTCGCTTCCCCGGTCTGTTCAATTTGAGTGACGATATCTAGAACGGTTACATCTGGTGTAACCTTTGTATCGACATAATTCAAAACACCAACTGATTGACCGACGAGTTCGCCCTCTGTGTAGCCAAACATAGCGTCAAAGGTAGGATTGGTATAGACGATCATGAGGTCGGAGGCTTTGATTAAACACACTCCTCCTGCCATGTTATTCATGATAACGCTTTGAAGTTCTAGCGTTTTTTGAGCTTCTTTTCGAGCTGTAATTTCTTGTATTTGAGAAATAAAATGCAGCGGCTTTCCCTGTTCATCTTGTACTAGCGAGCCATTAAGAATAATCCAAATAATATGTCCTTGTTTATGGAAATACCGTTTTTCCAGTTGGTAAGTTGAAATTGTTCCTGCTAATAGCTGATGTGCATAACTAAGATCCAGGTCTAAATCGTCGGGATGGGTAATGTCTTGGAAAGTTAACGCTAACAACTCTTCTGAGGAGTACCCAAGAATCTGACATAAGGCAGGATTGACTTTAATCCAGTGCCCATCAAGTGAAACCATCGCCATTCCAATAGACGCATTTTCAAACGCATTCCGAAACTGCTCTTCACTGTTTCGTAATGCCATCTCAATTTGTTTGCGATCGCTAATATCGCGCAGAATAACAGTAAATACCGTTTCGTCTCTCATTTCCAGCTTAGAAATAGAGGCTTCAGCCGAAAACTGCGTTCCATCTTGACGACGAGCCAAAATCTCGCCTCGTTCTCCCATCCTTCGCGCTCTGGTAGAAGACTGTGCAAATTGTTTGATATGCTGCGGGTGTGCATCTCTAAACTGTTCTGGCAGCAGTAAATTCAGTGGCTCCCCTAAAATATCCTCAATTTTATAGCCAAACATCTTTTCTGCCCCTTTATTAAACAGGGTAATGCGTTGAGTGCGATCGACTGAAATAATTGCATCATTGGCGATTTCTAGAATTCCCGCAAAACGAGCCTGCGATTTTTGTAAAGCATCTGTTCGTTCACCCACAAGATTTTCTAAAGTTTCGTTAAGTTTTTTAATTTCTTTTTCCGCTTGTTGGCGCTGGTAATCTATCTGGTTTAAAGAGCGAGCCGTCGCCAAGATGAGAATTGAGAACGTGACAACCATAACAGTTGAACGCAATGTATAGCCAAAATTAACGTTAAACCAGCCTAAATTTTGTCCCTGAAGAGTCAACCAGTTCACTGTCACTGGAAAGATTGTCCCCCAAGGCAGCAACCACCGAACCATTACTCCGCCAACTAGGGGACTGGTTACTACTTGCATTAATCCTTCCTTGGGGCGGAGCCATAAAATTCCTGCATAGAGGATGAAAAAGGTGACGATCGCGTTTAGGGAGGGAGTCGTCGTAATTGTGCCCAACCGTTCAAGAATATCGACATTGAATAGGTGTCCAAATAAAGCTAGTAGAGAAATTAAAGCTGCAACACTACTACAAATCTGAGCCAACCAAGTCATTCCTTGGGAATTTTGCCCTAACAGTAACAGTGCTAGTCCCATCAGCACAAAATTTAGGGCAGTATTTACTCCCATTCTTCCCGGATAAGGAGTCGCTGAAGAGACGAAATCTCGGAAAAGCCACTCATCAATACCCAGCTTCCAACCAAAAATATACTGGCTCAGCGTCAGCAGACCCATGATGATTATCAATCCTGCCATCCCTTGAGCGATGCGATTGTGCAGTCGGGTTCTTTGGTACTGCAACAATCTCAAAGACACTCCAGCCAGCAAAAAGCAAATTGCCGTGTTTGCTTTCATGGTCGAAGTCATACCGGGAAAACCACTTTTGAGTAGGGAGATGTCAAATTGCCAACCCAGCAGCACGAGACATCCAATTGCAATGACGAGTAGGCTTGCCATGTGAGAAATGCGCTTGTTCATAAATCGCCTGCTTGGGTTAAAACCATGTTCTTCTGATGTTACGCGAAGCGAAGAAGGGCAACCACGAGGGGACTGCCCCTAGCCGAACAATGCAGATTTTGTAGGGCTGCGCCCCGTTGCCAGCGCCATATCTCGGCTCGCAGGACTTCTTTCTGCCTAAAGTGACCTTTATAACCTAATAATTCAACATAATTCAACTATACTATTGGTGCATAGGCTTATATTCCTCTAGCAGGAAACTAGGGAAATCAGTATGATTGTCGATAGAACTAGGGATAGGGTTAGCGATCGAGCTACAAACTACCGAGGCAATATTTTAATTGTTGACGATCTGCCTGATAACCTGCGTCTGCTCAGGGATACTTTGAGGGCAGAGGGTTATAAAGTTCGCAGTGCTATAACAGGGGCAATGGCGCTCAGAGCCGCCCAATCGCCATCGACGGAATTAATCTTACTAGACATTAAATTGCCTGATATTGATGGTTATGAAGTTTGCCGAGAATTAAAATCTGACGAGCGCACTGCCGACATTCCAATAATTTTTTTGAGTGCGCTAAATGAAACCTTTAATAAGGTGCAAGGGCTGGCTGCTGGAGGGGTAGATTATATTGCTAAGCCCTTTCAAGTCGAAGAAGTATTAGCTCGTGTCGAAACCCACCTAACGATCAGAAGGCTGCAACAAAGCCTCCAAAAGCAGAATTTACGTCTCTTAATAGAAATTGAAGAACGGCAACGTCTCGAAGAGTCTCTTTTTGCCGAAAAGGAATTGGCTCAAGTGACACTGCAATCCATTGGCGATGCGGTCATTACTACGGATGCCCAAGGTAATGTGAGATATTTCAATCCTATAGCTGAGCGACTGACAGGCTGGAAAACTCATGAGGTTCAAGGAGTTCCTTTCTCTACAGTCTTCCTAATTGTTGATCAAGTAACGCGCGAGCCAGTAGAGAATCCTATAAACAAGGCTCTATTAGAGGAGCGAATTGTGACCTTAGCTCACAATACTATTCTGATTGGCCATGATGGAACCGAGTATCCCATTGCTGACTCGGCAGCACCGATTCGAGACCGTCAAGGTCAAATTATCGGGGCAGTCATGGTCTTTCATGATGTTACGGAAGCGCGCTATCTCACCCATAAACTCTCTTGGGAAGCCAGTCACGACGCCCTGACGGGGTTAATCAACCGTCGAAGATTTGAGCAGCACCTAGTTGATGCGATCGCCTCTGTTAAAGACAGCAATCAGCAGCACGCTCTCTGTTATTTAGATTTAGATCAGTTCAAAGTCGTTAACGATACCGCAGGTCATATTGCTGGCGATGAGCTACTGCGCCAAATCACCGCACTTATTCAAAAGGGAGTCCGTGCTAATGATATGCTGGCTCGCTTGGGAGGTGATGAATTTGGTATTTTGCTCACTCAATGTTCAATCTCTCAAGCAACTCAGATTGCCGAAAACCTCAAAGACCTAGTGCATCAGTTTCGGTTTATGTGGAATGGCAAAACCTTTATCATCGGAGTCAGCATTGGAGTTGTTGCCATTGACCCAACCAGCCGAGATTTGATGGAGCTTCTGGGAGCGGCTGATGCAGCTTGTTATGCCGCCAAAGCCAGAGGGCGCAACTGTGTTCATATTTATAGTCTAGATGATGACGAACTAATTAAACAACGTGGTGAGAGACAGTTGATTTCCCAAATCAGCCGAGCGCTGGAAACTAATCGTTTTTGTCTCTACTACCAAAAGATTGTCTCTATTACCTCTAAACCCTTAGTAGAGCATTATGAGATTTTGATTAGAATGCTGGACGAAAATGGAAAAATAGTATCTCCAGCTCAGTTTATTCCAGCCGCAGAGCGTTACGGCTTGATAACTGAGATCGATTGTTGGGTCATCGAAACTTTTTTCTCTAACTATCACAAATTGCCGGAGAAAGATATTCTTAGTCAAGGCTTGTACACGATAAATCTTTCTGGGGCTAGCATTAGTAACAATCAGTTTATGAGGTTTTTAATCGAACAATTTTCTCGCTACCAAGTCCCCCCACAAACCATTGGTTTTGAAATCACGGAAACCGCAGCAATCGCGAATTTTGAGCAAGCGAGATATTTCATGAGCGAACTCAAAAAAATTGGCTGTTGCTTTGCTTTAGATGATTTTGGCAGTGGATTGAGTTCGTTTGCTTATCTGATGAATTTACCAGTTGATTATCTAAAAATTGATGGTGCTTTTGTCAAGAATATTAGTCAGAATTTGATTTCTCAAGCGCTCGTTGAAGGGTTTAATCGTATTGCCCATGCGATGAATCTTCAAACTATAGCTGAGTTTGTCGAAGACGAGACTATCTTAGAAAAATTGCGGGAGATAGGAGTAGATTATGCTCAGGGTTATGGGATCGCCCGCCCTGTTCCTATTAACTTTAATCCCTAGTCGATCGCACGCTCGCCCGCGGGCCCATTGCCTCACGCCTGCGCCGTGTCTGGAGGCCTCCAAGAGTCGATCGCCCGCTGCTACAAGGCTAGCTCAATTTCCTGTGTCACATTTAGATCGAATGTGCTGTAATTGTAAAGGATTGAGTGTTCTATTGGAAATAAACCGGAAAATTTGCCATGAAAGCAGTTGCGTTCGATCGCTACGGTTCAGCCGAGGAATTGCAGTACCGAGAATTGGAAAAGCCGATCGCCAAATCCAACGAATTGTTAGTGCGAGTTCGCGCTAGCAGCGTCAATCCCGTAGACTGGAAAATCCGGCAAGGACACCTGCAACTATTAACAGGATTTAACTTTCCTCGAATAGTCGGTTCAGACATATCGGGAGTTGTCGTGGAAGTCGGCCGGGAAGTCACCAAATTTCAACCCGGAGATGAAGTTTATACTTTCTTAAATCCCATCAGTGGCGGTGCTTGTGCCGAATACGCGATCGTGCCAGAATCGGATGCCGCCTTTAAACCGAAAAACATCACTCATGCAGAAGCAGCAGCAGTACCGATCGCAGGTTTAACTGCTTTGCAATCGCTCAGGGATTTGGGTCAAATTCAAGCAGGAAACAAAGTATTGATTAACGGCGCTTCCGGCGGAGTCGGCACTTTTGCCGTGCAAGTTGCGAAAGCAATGAACGCGGAAGTAACGGGAGTTTGCAGCGCTAAAAATAGAGAATTTGTCAAGAGTTTGGGAGCGGATTTTGTTCTGGATTACGCAGAAATTGACTTTACTCAACAGCCAGAAAAATATGATATAATCTTGGATGCTGTCGGGACAAGAACATTTGCTGAATGCGAAAAAGTGCTGCAACCAGAGGGAGTTTATATCTCGACTTTGCCGAGTTTCGACAACCTCGCACCGATGTTAACGAGCTGGTTAATATCGGGCAAAAAAGCTAAATTTATTTTAGCCAATGCCAACACTAGCGATTTAGGGGCTTTGCGGGAGTTAATAGAATCCGATAAAGTTGAGCCGATTGTCGATCGCACTTACAGCTTACAAGAAGTAGCAGCAGCCCACGCTTACAGCGAAACCGGTCGCGCGGTGGGCAAAATTGCGATCGTGATTGATGGCTAAAAAAAATTATGGCTAACCAATGGGCTTAAAGTAAAAAGAGCGATCGCCCTTAATCCAGAAACTGATTTCTGCTACCACCTGCACCCAAGACTAATAAACGTAAAACCTAAATAAAATCAACAATACCTATGACTGTGCCCTCAGACTTGGAGACATCCGAACAAGGTTCCGACAACAACCTAGAACAAGTTAGCCGGGAAAATAGCATTGAACCCATCGCCGATGATTTAGTGGATGTCAGTAACTTAGAAGACGAAGAAGTTAGCGAGGGAAATAGCATTGCACCCATCGCCGATGATTTAGAGGCTGTCAGTAACTTAGAAGACGAAGCAGTTAGCGAGGAAAATAGTATTGCACCCATCGCCGAGGATTTAGAGGCTGTCAGTAACTTAGAAGACGAAGCAGTTAGCGAGGAAAATAGCATTGCACCCATCGCCGATGATTTAGTGGATGTCAGTAACTTAGAAGACGAAGCAGTTAGCGAGGAAAATAGCATTGCACCAATCGCCGATGATTTAGAGGCTGTCAGTAACTTAGAAGACGAAGCAGTTAGCGAGGAAAATAGCATTGCCCCAATCGCCGAGGATTTAGAGGCTGTCAGTAACTTAGAAGATAAAAAAGTTAGAGCTAAAAATAGCATTGCATCCATCGCCGATGATTTCGATGGTGTCAGTAACTTAGAAGACAAAGCAGTTATCCCGGAAAATAACATTGCACTAATCGCCGACAGTTTTCTGGGTTCCCGCAACTTAGAAAACGAATTTCTAGACGAACTTCCCGACGAAGTTGAAATGTCTTTATTCGACCATTTAGAAGAATTGCGTCAGCGACTTTTCTACTCGCTAATTGCAGTAGTAATCGCTGTAATCGGTTGCTTTTTCACAGTTAAACCCATCGTGCAACTGCTCGAAGTACCGGCCGGGCCCGTCAAATTTCTGCAACTAGCTCCCGGCGAGTATTTCTTTGTTTCTATCGAAGTAGCCGGATACAGCGGTTTGCTCATCGCCAGTCCGTTTATTTTTTACCAGATAGCGCTGTTTGTTCTCCCCGGTTTGACTCGGAAAGAACGCAGGTTGCTGGGGCCGGTGTTTTTCGGTTCGAGTTTCCTCTTTTTGGGCGGGTTAGTCTTTGCTTACATCGCTCTGATTCCGGCGGCGCTTAATTTCTTTGTTACCTATGGGGCGGATGTTGTAGAGCAGTTGTGGTCGATCGACAAATACTTTAAATTTGTGCTGCTGTTAATGTTCAGCACCGGCTTAGCTTTTCAAATCCCGATCGTCCAAGTATTGCTCGGCGTTTTGGGCATAGTTTCTTCTAACCAAATGCTCTCCGGCTGGCGGTATGTAGTCTTGGGAGCGGCAGTTTTGGGAGCGGTTTTAACGCCTTCTACTGACCCTTTAACGCAAAGTCTTTTAGGAGGTGCGGTGCTGAGCTTGTATTTTGGCGGGGTTGGTTTGGTGAAGCTTTTAGGGCGGTGAGAATTAAGAATAGCAGACAATGTAAAAGTTACCGAACATCTGAATTTTAAAATTGTCTGCTATTTTTAGCCGAGATTGCGATTGTTGTCAACTTATCTTAAAAACATTGCTTCAGTTATTTTGAGGGCGAATTGAGTATTTACCTCTGGCAGCTTATAAAGATTGTGTAAAGCTAAGCTTTTGAGATATGTGAGTAAGTTGATTGTTTTATATTAGCATCATTGCTGATTTAGCAATTTTTCAATAAGTTTTACCAATAAGAAATCCAATTCGCATTAGCAAAGTTTAGTGTGCCATGTCTGGGGCTAAGGTTTTTAGCCTAAATTCACACTATTTTTTAGGTGCTCTCGCTGGCAATCATAAGTTATTTTAATGATTAAATTTTTAAGGTTTGCATCAAGATTTCGGACGAGCCGATCCTTAGTATTCGCTTTAGAGATAACATACCGACACAGTGAAATTACTGAACAAGAACGTAAAACTTCGGCAAGAGAGTCAACCTGGATCACTGAAGTCTAGCTATATCTTTTGAGTTTCCTGACTGCCTAAGATAGGAAACTTTTTGGTTTTTTGGGTGGATTTTTTAGTAAGTTCATTTGAAAAATCCACACTGTAGATTTTTACCTTTTTGACGGTTTCAGTTTCTTAATCTCAATCGGAAATTAAATATATGGCACCAATACCTGGCACTTCGGGCCCTGACTACTTATACGGCGCTGGCCCTTTCATTGATAGCGATGACACCATCTATGGTCTGGCTGGCAATGACACTCTCGATGGTGATCTTGGCAGTGATAGTCTCGATGGTGGAAGTGAAGATGACCTCCTCTATGGTGGAAGTCAAGATTATCCTTCCGACGTTAATACTCTGCTTGGTGGACTTGGCAATGACAGTCTCTATGGAGGAGGCCGAGCTTATGACTTGCTCGACGGCGGAGCAGGCAATGATTATGTGCTTGGTGACTACACTGGCAATAATAATAGAGACCAGCTAACAATTGGTAACGATGACACGCTCTACGGTGGAGAAGGAAATGACACGCTCTACGGTTGGCGTGGTAGTGACATTCTATATGGCGGAGTTGGCAACGATCAACTCGACGGCGGCTTCGAGAACGATTTGCTCAATGGCGACGATGGCGATGACACTCTGTCTGATGGCAGTGGTCTCTTAGGTTATGGTGGTACCCCTGCCATCAACGGCAACGACACTCTCAACGGCGGCAGGGGTAATGACTATCTCGATGGCGGGGTTGGGAATGACTTCCTCAATGGAGGGGATGGCATCGACACAGTATCGTACATAAGTGCCAGAAGTGGTATCAATCTACAGTTGGCGCCTATCGGTGACGGGTCTGGGTTAGGTCGGGCTCTCGATGGATTCGGCGGTATAGCATCCAGGGGGGCGCCCCCGCCGATCGTAATAGAGAACGGTGTAGACTCACTCTCTGGCATTGAAGTCGTTATAGGTTCTAGTTTCAACGACACCCTAGTTGGCGGGAGTAGCAATGAAACACTCTTGGGCGGGGCCGGTAATGACTCTTTGTCGGGTCGTGCTGGGAATGACTTGCTCAATGGCGGGGATGGCATCGACACAGTATCTTACAGTTTTGGAGGAACTGGCGTCTATCTCCAGTTGGGGGCAGTCGGCGACGGGTCTGGGTTAGGTCGGGCTTCCGACGGGCAGGGCGGCATAGACTCGCTCTCCGGCATCGAAGTAGCGATAGGTTCTAGGTATAACGATACTCTCCTTGGTGGAGACGGCAGCGAAACGTTGATTGGCGGGGCCGGCGACGACTTATTGTTTGGCTTCAGTGGCGATGACTATCTCGTTGGTGGCAGAGGGGCTGACAAGTTTAGGCTTTGGAAGGGTTGGGGGACAGATACGATTGCTGACTTCAAACCAGGTGAAGATAAACTGTTGGTACGTTCTCGCGCTCCGTTGGCAGACATCACTTTTGGGTCGATTAATAATGGTTTAGATACGGAAATTCGTCAGGTTGGAAGCCCTACCGCTATAGGGATTCTGAAGGGAGTTTCGAGTGCTTCTATCATTCCTGCCCGTGATTTCATTAGTGGTTGATTGTATGGTCTGCATCGATCGATAGGTGACAACAATCGCCTAAAACCCATGAGGAATATCGCTTTTATTCGAGTCCAGATCCCCCTAAATCCCCCTTAAGAAGGGGAGTAGGGGTTGACTTTGATGTGACTCTTGTCCCCCCCTTCTTAAGGGGGGCTAGGGGGGATCTGGGCCGATCCGATGCAACCGGATTTGATATGAATTAGCCCCAAAAAATATAGAGGTGCGATCGCCCGCGCCTCTATAATTACTAAAACTTAAAATTCAACACCAAAGTTTTGTCAAAACTTTGACTACATTCGGAACTGTTCTACTTCAGGAGTGTAGCCGATCGGCAAAACGTAATCCAGATTCTCGTGGGGACGAGCAATTATGTGATACGATAGCAACTTTCCGCCATCGACCTTTTTAACTGATTCAATTCCAGCAGCAACGGCTGCTTGCACTTCAGAAACATCTCCTCGCACTATAATTGTCCAGTAGGCGCGGGTTATTTTCTCATAGCGAACTAAAGTAACACGGGCTGCTTTCACCATTGAGTCCGCAACTTCTACTGCAGCGGGAAATCCTAAGACTTCAACCATTCCCAGTGCAACACCCATTACAACATTCTCCTAAATTTCACAAGATATCTGACACTCATTGTAGGTGAAATTGTTGACAGAAATTGGTTCCGATGATTTTGGTAAGCATGAAGGACGATCGCCCAAAATTTAAAAAGCCCCTAAAAAGCCCCAGAAACTGTTGCGGCATTTAAATCCCACAGTGGGCGGGGCGCAGCAAAGCCCGCCACACAAGACTTTGAATCAAAACACCTGTGCAAATTAGATGCGCCACAGCTTAGTTTCTCACCAGCAGCAAGTCGTATGACAAGCTCGCCGATCGATTTTAGGGACTTTAGGCTCAACTAATCCAGCCACGGCGCGACACAAAACTTTAGGGAACTCCCCCAGATCCCGGCTGTGGAGTCAATCTAAAATCTAAAATCTAAAATCTAAAATCGACTGACTGATTCAAAACTCGTCTAGCAACCACTCCGAGGCTCTTTCACCCAAATCGAGGGGAACGCTGACAGCTTTACCCAAGCGCGGGCGATCGCGAGTAGTTACGATATATTCTCTAACCTGTTCAGTGCTCCCCCAGCCGTTGAGGTAATTGGCCACTGCATCCAAATGCTCGAAATAATCAGCCTCCGTCATCGGAAAAGATGCCTGTTCTAGATATTTCCACATAACTTGCACAAAAATCTTGCCTCGTGTTCGCCGCAATCTGATATCGTAAGACTTTCCCCATTTTTCTAGCAGTAGCTGGTGTAAATCCTTGCCCGTCATGGTTGCTCCTGAGTTAATCCATTAAACAATAAAAGACAAAGTTCAAAAAATGTAATAATACTCTAATAAAGGCTGGAAGGCGCATTCTTAAAAGGAATTTTCGCGGCCTAAAATTTGTGCGAGCAGATTAACGGCAATTATCCTCCTTCCTCTGCACGTACAGGTTCGCTAACAGCTAACAAACAAACGTAACTTAAAACCGTAAAGGCAGGTCATGGCTCAATCTTCTGCTGGAAATCCCGATGTTCCCGATATGGGGCGTCGCCAATTTATGAATTTGCTGACGTTCGGTACAGTCACAGGTGTGGCACTGGGCGCACTCTATCCCGTTGTCCAATATTTTGTTCCTCCGTCGAGTGGGGCAGTTGGCGGCGGAGTCACAGCTAAAGATGCTTTGGGTAACGACATCATCGTTAGCGAATATTTGGCTTCGCACCCTGCGGGCGATCGCAGCTTAGCCCAAGGTCTCAAAGGCGACCCCACCTATGTTGTGGTGAAAGAAGACTTATCTATCGCCGACTACGGCATCAATGCAGTCTGCACTCACTTGGGTTGCGTCGTGCCTTGGAATGTTAGCGAAAACAAGTTTATCTGTCCTTGCCACGGTTCTCAATACAACAATGAGGGCAAAGTGGTGCGCGGCCCCGCGCCTTTGTCTCTGGCCCTGGCCCACGCCACTGTCGCAGATGACAAGATCGCTTTTACAACTTGGACAGAAACTGATTTCCGCACCGGCGAAGCACCTTGGTGGTCTTAAACTATTTTGGATTTTAGATTTGAGATTTTAGATAGGGGGTGAATGGTGAAAACCACAGATAAGTGCATCCCTAAACCAGTCTAATAATCCAAAATCCAAAATCCAAAATCCAAAATCCAAAATCCAAAATCCAAAATTGTCTGACCTTTGAGATTGAATACTCTAATGCCACAAACTAATTTATCTGCGATATTTCGCCGCAGTGCCAGGACGATCGCGAAAACTGCCTTAATTGCGATCGCCGCAGCAGGATTTTTCCTCACCAGCGACATCGCACTTCCCCAAGCAGCATTTGCTTACCCTTTCTGGGCTCAGCAAACAGCACCCGCTACTCCCCGCGAAGCAACAGGCCGCATTGTTTGCGCTAACTGTCACCTCGGTGCAAAAGTGACTGAAGTGGAAGTGCCGCAATCTGTTTTGCCTGACACAGTGTTTGAAGCTATTGTCAAGATTCCCTACGATACTAGCGTGCAACAAGTTGTCGGCGACGGCAGCAAAGGTGGCTTGAATATCGGCGCAGTTGTGATGTTGCCCGAAGGTTTCAAGATTGCTCCCGCTGACAGAATTCCCGAAGAAATGAAGGAAAAAGTCGGCGATCTTTACTTCCAACCTTACAGCGAAACCCAAGAAAATATTCTTTTAGTGGGCCCGGTGCCGGGAGAACAGTACAAAGAATTGGTATTCCCAGTTTTGTCGCCGAATCCGGAAACTGACAAGTCGGTTCACTACGGCAAATACCAAATTTATGTCGGAGGCAACCGCGGTCGCGGTCAGGTTTATCCTACTGGCGAAAAGAGCAATAATACTGTTTACAATGCTTCGGTAGCTGGCACCATTTCTAAGATTGCTCAACCTGAAGATGGCGGTTATCAAGTGACAATTCAACCTGCCGAAGGTGCAGCCGTTGTTGATACGATTCCCGCAGGCCCAGAACTGATTGTTACCGAAGGACAAACAGTTGCAGCAGGCGAACTTTTGACGAATAATCCTAATGTGGGCGGCTTCGGTCAAAAAGACGTGGAGATTGTGCTGCAAAGTGCCGATCGCGTTAAAGGATTGATGGCTTTCGTGGCTTTGACCATGCTGGCTCAAATTATGCTGGTTCTCAAGAAGAAACAGGTCGAAAAAGTTCAAGCTGCTGAAATGAATTTCTAAGCGCGGCTGTAATTAGTTGGGTAATACCAATTTAATGTGAAGTTGCACATATCTCGATCCCCCTAAATCCCCCTGGTTGTTGGGGAGTAGGGGTTGACTTTGAGAAGAATCTTGTCCCCCCCTTTGTAGGGGCGGTGCGACCCCTACTCCCCGTGCCCGCCCTCTTGGCTAGGGGGGATCGGATTCTACGGAGCCTCATAAAAAATTGGTATAAGGTGCGGATGTGCACACCCAACTATTAGGTAAGTAGGGCGGGGAATCCCCGCCTTATTGTTTGATAAATAACCAGTAAAATAATGTCAATTGATGAGAAAATAGTTGAAGTAGGCCCGCTGCAATGGTTTTATCGGGAAACAAATCCGGTTAACGAAACTGGTAAACCGCCCGTACTGCTGCTGCATGGTTTGCCGTCCCAAAGTTTTACCTGGACTGTAATGATGCCGGATTTGGCGGCCCAGGGATTTAGATCGATCGCCCCAGATTGGGTGGGTTACGGGCGATCGACAAAACCAGACAAGCGCGACTTTGCCTACACTCCCGATGCTTTTGTTGACGCCCTCGCTGGCTTTATTCAAGCTCTAGAATTAGACCGATTTTACCTCGTTGTCCAAGGATTTTTAGCTTCAGCCGGTATTCAATACGCTTTGCGGAATCCAGATAAAATTGAGCGTTTAGCTGTCATCAATACACCAGTTTCAGCAGATATAAAATTGCCTTGGAAAATGCAGCAGTTGGGGCTGCCTTTTATTGGCGATATGATGACGCAAGACCCGCTTTTGGTTGACAGAACTCTCGAAGGTGGCAGCGGCCAGACAATATCAGACAAGGATTTAGATGTTTACCGCCGCCCGTTTTTGAAGAGTTCGGATGCAGGTCGATCGCTGATGAATACAGTCCGCAATATTCAATTGCCGCAGTCAATGGCCGAAATTGAATCCGGCTTGAAAGCATGGACTCGACCAACTTTATTTGTCTGGGGTTTGACAGACCCTTGGCTGAGTGTTGAACCTGCTAAAAAGCTAGTCGGTTCCCTGCAAAATGCAGAGTTAGTCACACTGGAACAAGCGGGGCATTATCCTCAAGAACATTGGTCAGAAAAAGTTGGCGATGCTGTGATAACTTTTCTGCGCCGCCAGGAGGTAAAATAATATTTTGTACATAACTCTCGGTGCTAGGTCAGTGAACCAGCTCATCGCCGAGCTGCATTCCCTGGCAGAGCCTTGGAACGAACACGAGCAACCCCGTACCCGCCCTGTGCCCGCTCGCAACGAGCAATCTAAAATCTAAAATCTAAAATCTAAAATCGACATGACTCGTCCCCGTTCAATTTTTGCCTTGATGATGGCGTTTTTGATGGCATTTCTGGTTAGTTGCAGTAGTGTCGAAGCAAAAGTTCCAACGACTTACACAGCAGCCCAGATCCAGCAAATTCAGCGTTATGTTCCTACCCTGACAGAGTTGCGATCGCGCATGGATAAACTGGGAACCCTAATTCAAAAACGGAATTGGGTTGATACCAGAACTTACATTCACGGGCCTCTAGGCGACTTGCGGAATGTAATGAAAACCGTCTCTGGGAGTTTGTTGCCTAGTTCTCAACAGCAAGCTGTTGATTTAACTAAGAGTTTGTTTACCGATTTGGTTAACATTGACCTTGCTGCTAAAGAGCTTGACTATGCAAAAGTCACGGCCAGCTATCAAAAAGCTGTCAATGATTTCGATACCTTCTTGCAGCTAATTCCTAAAGCTTAATTAGCTTTAACTCACATCTTGTATCATGGTCAAAAACAGGCAAGATGCCTGTTCCACAAAGAAAGAATTAGTTTTCTTGTGGGGCGTATCATTGTCAAAAACAGGCAAGATGCCTGTTCCACAAAGAAAGAATTAGTGTTCTTGTGGGGCGGGCATCTTGCCCGTCCGCAAAAGGTTTATATGGACAAAACCTAGGAAGCAGTTAATCTAAAATCTAAAATCTAAAATCTAAAATTGAATGGTTCGTGTTGCAATTATTGGTTGCGGTATTGTTGGGGCTTCGATCGCCTTTGAACTAAGTCAATTTCCCGAACTGCAAGTTACTGTGTTCGACAAACAGCCGCCGGCACAAGGTTCTACTGGCGCTGCACTCGGTGTTTTGATGGGAGTTATCAGCCACAAAACTAAGGGCAGAAATTGGCAGTTGAGGGAAACCAGCCTTCAGCGCTACGAAACTTTGATTCCCGAATTGGAAGCAGTTACGGGGCGAAAAATTCCTTTTAACAAACAAGGAATTTTAATGCTTTGTTCGGAGGGAGAGGATTTAAGTAAGTGGGAAAAATTGATAGCCACTCGCGAGTCTCAAGGTTGGCAATTGGAACTTTGGGATGTAGAACGAGTGCGCGATCGCTGCCCTCATCTCTCTTTAAACGATCAGATTATTGCTGCGATTTATTCGCCTCAAGACCGGCAAGTCGATCCGACGGCGCTAACTTTGGCTTTGGTTGATGCTGCTGAACTCAAAGGAGTTAATTTTGAGTTTGGAGTGGAAGTTCAAGGAATTACTCAGTTGGATTCTCAGGTGTCTCAAATTCAACTCGCATCTTCCATTGCTGTCAATAAGTCTTGTGGAACAGGCATCTTGCCTGTTGCTGAAAATTTCGATCGACTAATTGTGTGCGCTGGTTTGGGTTCTGCTGCTGTGACTGCATCGTTAAATCAGTTGGTTGACATTCGCCCGGTGTTGGGACAAGCGCTGCATTTGCTGACGCCCAATCCTGTAGGAAACCCAGATTTTAGCCCGGTAATTACTTGCGATGACGTTCACATTGTCCCTGTGGGAAATCAGGAATTTTGGGTGGGGGCGACGGTGGAGTTTTCCGAAAATGGCGGGGAAATTCAGGCGAATGCTGATATGTTGGCGCAAGTGATGGCGAGGGCGACATCCCTTTATCCGGGCTTAGCATTCGCCTCAATCATCAGGAAATGGTCAGGATTGCGCCCGCGGCCGGAAGGGCGGCCGGCTCCAATTATCGGAACGCTTCCCGGTAACGATCGCGTTCTCATCGCCAGCGGCCACTATCGCAACGGTGTTCTGCTGGCCCCTGCAACAGCGCGATCGATTCGAGAAATGATTTTGCAATAATTAACAAATGTTAATATAATCAAGATAGCAATTCATATCTTATATCTAAATATGTCCGACAAACCTTTAGGTAAACCCCGCTCTTTGTGGCGAGTCATTTTGCTGTCGGCAGTCAGCTTGCTGCTATATTACGGATGGTACAAATGGATTATTCAAGAAGAATTGCGTCGCTATAACGGCAGCGGTTGGTCGGGAACCCTTTGCTTGCTTCCTTTTGTTTTAGGAGTAGCCGTCCCCCAAGCTTTGCGGATATTCGACCCTGACGTTCCCGGATGGTTTGGTTGGTTTTCCTTGCTGGGTATTGCTTGGATTTACATCGTGCAGTTCAAACTTTACAACACAGTTAATGAATTGTACCGCCAAGAAGGAATCAAAGAACCGCTAACAGTTTGGTGGCTTTTTGTACCCGGTTTAAATTTAGTTGTCGGCTTGCGGCAAATTCACTTTTTGAGCCAGTTTTGGGCGAGAAAACAGGGAATTGAAGTTAAGGATAACTTAGCCGAAAGTATTCCTTTCCTCTCAGCTAACGCTTAAATAAATTAAGCTCCAATCGCTTGACGCTGCGAGTAAATTTCTTCTATAAGCAGGTCACGCAGTTCATCCGCAATGTCCGTGGGAGGGTTGCCTGCGAGGGCGCGTCCAATCAGCCGTTCTGCTTGCCGGAGTTGGGCACACTCAATGGCAAGTACGGCGGCGCTCCGATGCAGTATAGAACGAGTAGGCTCAAAATCCCATTCGTTTGCTACTAAATCCGCTGCCGCCCGTTCTTTCGCAAAGGCGGCTCTGGTGAGTGCAGTCACTTGGTCGATATCACCGCACTGACGGGCGAAAACTGCTCGATCGACCAGTTCCATTGCTTCGTGGTGAAGGGCTTCTATGGTCTGCATTTTTTGACGATCCGTGCTTTGGGAGTACCGAACTCAATTACAGATACATAGCCAGGAGCTACGTCATCTGAAGGGCGGATTTGTTCTAATTTTATGTTAACTCTGGCTTGAATAATGCTGTCAGAACCTTTACGAATCCCGGAGACTTCTAAGCGGGCTTTACGCTGAAATAGCGTGCCTGGATCTTCGAGCGAACCCAGCCAAAAGTCAAAACCTAACCCTTTACCTTTGACAGAACGTTCGATGATGGTGAGTCCAGTGAGGTGAGGCATGATCAACGCCGCGATACCGTAGGCTCCATATTCAGTGGCAACTTCTCGATCGGCGTTGAAGCGACGGATGGTATCATCGATCGCATCCCATTGAATTTGGATTTCACAAGGTTGAATCCCCTCGATTGTCAGCTTCACAGGGATAGAGTGTCCTCCATCGTCGAGGCAAACGGCGGCGGCATCTGCACAGATGGCTCCGAAGGTGAGTGACCAGCCTGGACGTTCGGGCTTGTTGTCGCGCAGGTCATTGAGGGAGAGAATTTTAATCGGGTTAAGGTAGGTCATCAGAGGAGATGGCATGGCGATCGCATCTCCAGAATCTTACAGCATATACTCTTGAGTCATTTTGTTTTTTTAGCGGGTTCACCCGAATTTATGGTTGAAAACCAAAGTATTGGTAAACCCGCCCTTACCGAGCGACGCTTCACCAGAACCTATTAGGCAAATCGGCCAAAATGAGTTTGAGTTCCGGTTCATTAACCCGCTTAATTGCTTTAGGAATACTTACCCACTGCCGCTTTCTTTTGCTAGCTTCGGGCCAAATTTCCAGAACTGCTTGCACTTCCATTAAAAATACTCCTACCAGCCAAGTACAGCCGGACTTTTGATACTCGTAAGTTCCTAGCAAATCCGGGAACACTTTACCCAACAAACCTGCTTCTTCCCAAGCTTCCTTGGCGGCGGAATCTTGGGGAGTCATGTCAGGTTCAATTAATCCTTTGGGAATCACCCAGCGCTTGCTAGCCGAAGAAGTAATCAGCATTACTTCAATTTGTCCCTCTTGAATACGATAGGGAATTACCCCCGATTGCTCTATCAATACAGCGGTTCTTATACTCATAATTTCTGCAATATTTCTGGGTGAAAAAGATGCTATAGCCTTTCTCAGTAACATGAGGTACCCGACGTGCATAGGGCATAGGGCATAGGGCATAGGGCATAGGGCATAGGGCATAGGGCATAGGGCATAGGGCATACCTCACCACGCTTGAGAACCGCTATACTACTTCATCAAAGGTTTACAAATTTAAAAAAAATTGCATTCTGATTCTCTATAATTCCTCAGTTGAGACAACAAAGTCGAGAATAAAGATATTTGGTTTTTCCCCTCTGTGGAAAATAGGAAATTCCCCGGCACTCCCACTGAACAATAATATTATTATAATAACTGCGCCAAATCCTCTACCGACAAGCAGATAAAAGCCGATCGCCAATATCTGCCTTTATCTGCGCCGGTATGGGGTTTTACACCTAATCTTTCTTCGCCTTAGCCTCCAAATTTTCCATCCGACTCCTCAAATCTTGATTCTCCTTTTTCACCTGGTCTAATTCCTCCCGCAACTGCTTTACCGCTGCATCAGAACCAGCATTTTTCTGCACTCTTTGCACTGCTTCATCAGCCATGCGGCGGACGCGGCCATCGGGAGTTTGGTCAGCTAAAGAACGCAAAATGCGAATTGCTTTGCGAGTTTGCATTTGTCCTAATCCCACTACTACAGAGACTTGAGTCAAGAAAAACGTCTCTTTAGATAATTCTGCCAATCGCTGCAAAATCCGTTCTAAATTGACCTTCGTTTGACCACTCGAAATTGTACCCAAAGCTCGAATTGCAGCCAAGCGCAAAGCTTGCGGAGTACCGACGGCTGTGTATTTCAATATTAAATTCAGCGCATCTTCCGAAGTTTTCATCTGCGCCAAACCGGAGATCGCACCCGATCGCACTACCTCATTCCACCCCTGACGCTCTTTCAGCACCAATTTTAACTCTTTCAGTACCTGTTCGTCGGTCGGTTTTTCGTCGGGGTTAGCCGCTGCAATTGAGCCCATAGCACTCGCTGCGGCGGCTTCTACATAATAGCTGTCGTCGCCTTTTTCGACGATCGATCTCAGCGCTTTATAAGTTTCGTGAGTTTGGATTTTACCCAGCGCATTCACCACAGCGCGACGAACACGAGCATCTTTATCTTTTAAACCACTTACTAAACCTTCAAAAACTTGGTCGAGTTTAATTTCAACTAACTGACCGGCAACTTCTGCCCGTACTGCCCAGAACGGCTCTTTCTTGAGAACTTCTGACAGCGTTTTCACCGCTTCCAGCCCTCCCTTCTTCGCCACAGCTTGGGCAGCGTAAATCCGCGAAACCGGGTCTGGATCGAACTGCAACTGAGCTTTTAGTTCCGCAATTCCATACTCTAAAACAACAGTCTTTAAGTATTTATTGCCGACATCAAAACTGATAAATGCAGGCTTCTCTTCGAGAGGGAAATAGAAGCTTTGCTCGCGCTCATGCACTCGGACTGTGAAAGTTTTTAGGTTCGGGGTTGAACGTGCCCAACTGTCATCGTTTGCTTCTTTTTCTGGCTTGTAACCGAAGCCGATCGGAATTTTCAGATCGAATACATCTTTGCTGTTGCCGTTGCCATTTTTGCTGTCTTTCACCTGAGTTTGAGTGACAGTAACTTTTGCTAATTTGCTGTCACCATCCCAGGAATAAGCAACCTTATAATCTGGATGACCGCCACGATAAACGTACTGGTCAAACAAAAACATGAGATTGCGACCGGTAGCCTTTTCTATCGCCCTGAGCAAATCGATCGTTTCTACAGTTTTGTGAGCGTTATCCCGCACAAAAGTGTGAATTGCTTTGTAAAATAATTCGTCGCCCAACTCGGCGCGAATCATGTGATAGACGCAAGCACCTTTTTCGTACAAATGGCGATCGTACAATTCAATGGCTTCGCGGTAAACGTGAGTAACCATCGGCCGGCGGTAGCGGGAACTATCTTCAGCTAAATAACTGCGGGCTTCATTTAACATATAGTAAGCCGCGTCTTCTTTGCCATATTCTTTATCAGTCCACAGCACCTCGGAATAAGAAGCCATGCCTTCTTTCAGCCAAGCGTGAGACCAATGTTTAATTACTACTAAATCGCCGAACCATTGGTGAGCCAATTCGTGGGCGACTAAGCTTTCAGTACCTCGATTGTCGAGGGCGGCGCGTTCGTCTAGCAAGCACCTATCTGTTAGCAAAGTTGTCGAAGTATTTTCCATACCGCCGAAGATGAAATCATCCACGCAGACTTGAGCGTATTTGGGAAAAGGGTAAGGATAGCCAAATGCTTCCGAGAAGAATTCAATCATTTGAGGCGTTTTGCCCATGCTGCGCTTAGCGTCTGCTTCGCGGCTTCTTTCCACGTAATAATTAACTGGTTTGCCGTTCCATTCGTCTTTAATTTCGGCGAAATCTCCGACTGCTAAGGTCATTAAGTACGTCGGGTGTACCTGGGTTTGCGACCAGTGATAAATTTTCTCGTCGCCGTCGTTTTTTGTGCTAATTAATTCACCGTTGGAGATGGCAAAAAGTTGCCTGGGAACTCGCACTCGAATTTCCGAAGTTGCCAACTGTCCGGGATAGTCGAAACAGGGAAACCAGAAGCGGGAATCTTCGTCTTCGCCTTGAGTCCAAACTTGTGTTGGTTTGTCTGGATAGTTTTTGTCCGGGCCGACGAAATAAAGGCCGCGTTGGGGTTTTTCGACCGAGTATTCGATCGCAATAGTAATTGGTTGGTAAGCTTCTGTTGGTTCGTGCAGTTGAATTTGCAGCACTTCGCCGTCGCTGTCGAAATTTTGCTCGGTTTCGCCAACTTTTACCGATTCAATGTTCAAGTTGACCGCATCTAAGGTTAATTTGTCAATGCCGCTGCGGACGGGATTGATGCGGATGCTGCAAGTGCCGCGAAAGCTTTGTTTGGGAATATTCAGCACTAAGTCGAGGAAAATGTGTTCTACTTGACCAGGGCGATCCGGGTTGTAATGCGGCCTGGCACCGGGCATCTCGAAGGATTTGTGAGCGTTTTCAGAATCGAAGTAAGTATTTGACATTGTGATGGCAAAGTTGTGAGTCGAGCGGCGATCGCTGGCAGCGCCGATCCGGCTGAACTGCCAGCTTATTATAGAGTAGCGCGTCCTAGCTGCTGTTGTCGCTAACTTGTTAAAAACTGGGTCTATCGTTGAGGGGATGGAAAATATGATTTTTTCGTTACAATATCACCAAGGCTAATGTCTGCAATCATCAGCCTGCAATTGAAATTGAGAGGGAAATCTGCGTCAGTAACTCAACCCTAAAGGGATTGAGCTTGTAAGAGAAATTCTTGCAAGCTGTACTGACCAGCCTAAGTCTTAATTGACTACGTTTTTTGAGTCACGACACCCCGGAATGCGTAGCTAGTTCCTTGCTCTGTCATCTGCAATTAAACAGTTTTAAAGTCACTGAAACAGTGTTGCAGGTCGAAAAAGCTCTTAAAACATTGACCGACAAGCTAACATTACCCCGAAAGGGAGGCTCAATTGAGCGAACCATTATGCGTACAGGGTTGGGAAGTTTGAGATGGTAATTGTCAAGCGCGAAAGTGCATTACAAAAGTACACCAAATTGAACAACTCCAAGGCGGTAATGGGTAAAGAAAGATTCAATGCGGTTGAAACCGCTTGTGTGATCCACGCTCGCGTAGCCGAAGTGTCATTGTCCTCTCAGGGCTAAAGCCACTGAGTTTCGCACTTACTGAGATTTTTTATGACAGCTACACTATCAGTTCCCAATTCCATCGAGTCTTGGCTGGGCGACGAAGCCGAAGACTTGCTCACCCATGAAGCAAAAGTTTCTAAAGATTTTTTGCACCTGCCGGGCCCGGATTGGGTCGATCGCATTTTTGCTCAAACCGATCGATCTCCTCAAGTTTTGCGATCGCTTCAGCAACTCTATTCTAGCGGACGCTTGGCGAATACCGGCTATTTATCCATCCTGCCAGTAGACCAAGGAATCGAACACTCGGCGGCCGCTTCTTTTGCACCAAATCCCATTTATTTTGACAGCGAAAACATCATCAAACTAGCAATCTCTGCAGGCTGCAATGCTGTCGCGACAACGCTGGGAGTTTTGGGAAGCGTATCTCGCAAGTACGCGCACAAAATCCCTTTTATTGTCAAGCTCAATCACAACGAGTTGCTGACTTATCCCAATCAATACGACCAAATAATGTTTGCTTCTGTAGAACAAGCTTGGAATTTGGGAGCAACAGCAGTCGGAGCAACAATTTATTTTGGTTCCCCGGAATCGACGCGGCAAATCCAAGAAGTTAGTCAAGCTTTTGCACAGGCTCACGAATACGGAATGGCGACTATTCTGTGGTGCTACCTCCGCAACGATATCTTTAAACAAGACCAAGATTATCACATTGCGGCAGATTTAACCGGGCAAGCAAATCACTTGGGAGTGACAATTCAAGCTGATATTATCAAGCAAAAATTGCCCGAATGCAACAACGGCTATGCAGCAGTTGCTAAAGCTAGCGGTCACAGTTACGGCAAAACCGACAAGCGCGTTTATTCGGATCTAACAACGGATCACCCGATCGATCTAACTCGCTATCAAGTGCTCAACTGTTATGCGGGAAGGATGGGTTTAATTAACTCCGGCGGTGCTTCCGGGAAAAGCGATTTTGCAGAAGCAATTCGCACGGCGGTAATCAACAAGCGCGCTGGCGGCTGCGGCTTAATTTCCGGTCGCAAAACTTTTCAGCGTCCCTTTGAAGAAGGCGTAAAATTGTTCAACGCCATTCAAGATGTTTATTTGTCGCCTGAAATCTCGATCGCCTAAAAATTTACCGCACTCAATATCACCACCTAAACCTAGCGTTCACCTTACGCACAAATTCCCCTAAACGTAGGGTGCACACTGTGCACCTTACATGATTAAAATTCCTTAATCTGGCGTTGCAACTTAGGAATGAGAATTAAATAACTTCCACAAGTTTGTGGGATGGGCGTCCCGCCCGTCCACAAATGACGGGCGGGTCGCCCAAACCACAATAAAA
>NZ_JAUBOZ010000064.1:0-44639 GCF_036700475.1 Microcoleus sp. T2B6
GTCCCGCCCGTCCTTTTTGGACGGGCGGGACGCCCATCCCACAAACTTGTGGAAGTTATTTAATTCTCATTCCTAAGCATCTACCTTACCCAAATGAAAACCGCCCTATCATGCTACTGAGATTGGGGAGTTAAATTTCATAATATAATCAGGAGCGCGCACCCTAGGTTAATAAGGTGCGCGCTTGACGCTGGACGCTGAGATGTACGGAGAGGGTGGGATTTGAACCCACGTTAGAGTCACCCCTAAAGTAAATTTCGAGTTTACCGCATTCAACCGCTCTGCCACCTCTCCAATTAACTTGAGATGCGAGCTAAAATTATATTACCGCACAGTGCACCACATTGTAAATCTTTATAAAAAAGAAGTTTGATTTTCTTCAGATTCCAGAGTGGTCTTAAATCCCCCTGCAGGAGTCCACTGGAGGGCTCCGTCGCGCCCTGTCCAGAATATCTGGGTTTTGCTTTGGCGCAGTTGGGCTGCGGTTTCTGGGTCGATTTCGTCAGCAGATGCGATCGCCACTTGCGGCCCAACCGCGCCCAATAACTCGGTCGTCAGGGCTTTTCCTGACCACCACAGCACTTGAGCCGGCTTCAAGGTTCCCGTTGCTGCCAATTTTTTTTGCGCTTCCGGTGTCATTTCACCGACGAGCAACCACGTTCGATTTCCCACCAGGAATTCTACCACCGGAATCTCCGCATTCACGAACTGCAACCGCGTCGAACCCAGATCAACTGTACTGTTAGTTTCTAAAGGAAAGTAAACGCCTTGGCGAGATTGCACAGCCGTTATAAACTCCTGATTGTTGCCACGGTGAATTTGTTTGGGAGCATTATTATCATAAAATGTTTTAATTGGCAAGCGTTCTAGTAATTTTCCCCAACCACTGCTCAAACCTAAATGACCGTGAGTGGCGATCGCAAAATTCACAGAATTAACTCCTTGCTTCTGCAAAAAAGGCAACACTGTAAACCTTACCGTATTTTCATCACCGCTATTAATTAGCGCCACTTTTCCCCTATCTTGAATTACTAAAACTGGATCGCCAGATGTCGCCAGCAAAGTAACTTGAAATAAAGATGCTTGAACGTGCCAAGCTGGCAAAACTATGATACTTATTCCCGCCACCAGCGCCAGCGGTAAAATCCAAGCCGCAGAAAAAATCGGCAGTGCAATAACTCTGCTTTTGGCCTTCTTCCCTTTCCCCTTTTCCTGGTTTTTTCCTCTGACTGCTTCCGGCTTCCGTCTTTTTTCTTCCTTCCTCCTTCTATCCGTTACATCCGTTACAGAATCCGTTGCCGAACTTCCCCCGATCCAAACCCAGCAAATTAAACTGTAAAGCGCGATTAGCTGAAACACCGATACTTGACCGACAGCTACCGAATTACCGGGTAATTGCGAGAAATATTGGGCGATCGCAATTAACCCCTTTGCCGGATAGTCCAGCAGTTGCGCTAAAACACTGCCAGCGGGCGGAAAAATCAATCCAGCTAAAGCGCTAATCATCCCCCCAATACTCAAAATCCACAGCAAAGGAGCCGCAATAATATTAACTAAAATGCTGTAAGGTGATACCACGCTAAAAACGTAAAGTAGCAGCGGCAGCACCCAAATTGAAGCTGCAATCGGAACCACAACAATCGAAGCGATCGCGGGCGGCATCCATTCCAACTTTGCCATCAGCGGCGGCGTTGTCACGATTAACCCCAAAGTTGCCAAAAAACTCAGTTGGAAACCTAAATCCCAAATCCACAAAGGGTTAACCAGAAGTAAAATAGTAGCAGCAATTAACAGCAATCCCAGCGGCTTAACTTGGCGGTTCAGCACCAAAGCAAATAGTGTTCCAAATCCCATTAAAGCGGCGCGGCATACTGAAGCTTCAAAGCCGGTTAATCCCACGAGGAAAAATAAAGCACCGACGCCAAAGCTAAATTGTAATTGTTTGGAAAAACGCCTGGTTAAAGCTAGAACTAAAGCCAAAACCATCGAAACTTGAGTGCCGGAAGCTGCGATCGCGTGGGCTAATCCAGCCTGCACAAAATAGTCTCGGATGTTGTAAGGTAAATCTACGGCTTGTTTGCCGAGGGCGATCGCACTGATTAAGGGCCCTTCGGGAACATTTAACTGCGATAGTTGCGATCGCACGATCCGCTGCCGCATCGCTTGAATTTTCGATGGCTGCATCCCGCTTGACTCCCAGAAAGCAGCCGCTTGGCTGTTAACTCGATTTACATCCGCGATCGCATTTTCTCTCCTCCAGTCAATTTGACGGCCTTTGAGTCCGACAAAAGCCCCTTCTCTGGCTAAATATGTTTGAAAATCAAAAGCCCCCGGATTCGACGGTGGCTGCGGTTTGTACAAGGATCCCACAACTGCGATCGTATTGTCGGCGTACAAACCTGTTGCTTGCAGCAGGGGCACTGTAACGTAGAGTTTGCCGGATACTGGGCGGTTGACAACTACTCCTCCCTCGCCGCCGTTGATTTCGCTAACTAAATCTGTTTCTAGCCAAAATTGCGATCGACCCGATCGAGTCAATCGAGGCGTACTGACAACTCTACCGCGAACTGTCACTGCCACTTCTTGAGTGTTTCCAACCGCCGGAATCAGTTTGCTGATGTCATCTATTGCCGGTTGGGGCGATCGAACTGCAAAATAAACGCTAGCTAGAAATGCCACCAAACCCGCAACTGCCCACACCCATTTCCCTCGCGGCAGGATCTCCAACAAACTCAACTCTTCCCTCGCATCTAAGGGTGCTTCAAGAGCATTTTCTTTTTGTCTGCTGCGTCTTTTCTTAGTAACTTGGACAGAATTTTTAGTATATTTTCGCAACAATTTCGGCAGGGCGATCGCTACCGCTATTCCCAAAGCAAGTATCGCGTATCTACCCCAAGAAACCGCTGTAGAAATCAATCCCAAAATGTAGGCAAGACAGAAGATGACACCCGTTGCTTGATTCATTAATTAGCAAGTAATTAGCAATTTTTACTGTCAAAAGTAGAGTTGGTTTCAGTCCAGAACACATAATATCAATTCCGGTTATATCGGAATGATTTAACCACAGAGAACGCAGAGAACGCAGAGGAAGAGAAGAGAGAGAGACGAATAATGCCGATGAAGAGAGGATTTCATATAACCTCTGTATGTAGGGTACACATTGCGACCCTACATATAGCTGGTAAAAGTATAGTCATTTATAGGCATGGGAGGCTTCAAGTCCCTCCCCCTTCACTTTTACTTTGAGCGGATTAACCCGCCTCGGCTGAACTACGCAGCTCCCTATCCCATCGCTGAAGGCATTTGGGATTGCTTTTCTGAGGATATTGTACGCTGCATTCACATCGGAATTAATTAACCGACCAACCGATGTTTTGTACAAACCTCGCTTGATACGCTTACCAGTAAACACAGGCTCTTTATCAGTTGTTCCGTAAACAGGAATTGGGTCTAGACCCAGAAAGTTGGCCCGTGAACTATAGGATTCTTCCTGCACAATTACCTTGATTCCCGCCAGCCGAGCTTTGTATTCCAACATCTCAATTAATCGAGAGTGAGGAATGTTGACAAAGTTTTGGTTGGTTTGCTTACCTAAGTTAATTTCGGTTTTCCACTGTGCATTTTTGCCGATGACCAGCGTTCCAATTTGGTTCACTACCAAATGGTCAACAATCACGCGACTAGCATGATGCAAGTAATTATCAACTTTTTGATGGCGACAACGAGTTAAGCGCTGAATCCGGGGTGACGTTTTGCGGTTCCCTTTTAAGTGGGATTGCAATCGTGCTTTCCGCTTGTTGTAGAACTGGTTGATCGATTTCAATGGTCGCCCGTTAATCAACAAAGGGATAAATCCCGGTTGATTTGAAGTTAACGCCACTAAATTATCCAGTCCCAAATCAATACTAGCTACAGAGTTGGCATTGCCAAGGGTGGACTCCGTTTCATCATAAATCACCTCAATTACATAGGCATCACATTTCGGAACCAGTCTAACTTGACAAATCTGGTTGGGATTGAGTTTGGTTTTAATTGAAAGTTCAGTGCCGGAAAGTTTAATGATTCCTTTCTTCAACTGTTTGCTGCTAATTGCTTGAATCGTGTAGACGAGAAGGTTTCGCCCTTTAGTCTTATCTTTGTACTTTGGCAATTTTGGGCTACCCGTGAATCTTGAAGAGTCAGCTTTGTAAGCTTTAACGGCTTCAAAAAACGATTTCCAATTCTTGTCTAGCACCATCAAGATTTGCTGACTTACTTTAGCAGGCAAAGCCTTATATGCTTCGTGAGACTTCATCAATCGGTTCATTTCGTTATAACTGACATAACCCCATCCATAAATAAAGCTCTGACGAATGACGTAATTGGCGGCATTGTAGAGGTTTTTGGACTTGAAAGCTAGTTCGTCTATTTGGGCGAAACGGTGTTCCGTCGATTTAATGATGTGCCTCTGTGTTAGTTGCATTTGAGACTTGCGTTTTTTGGGCTATGCGTATTCCTTGTTCAACACTCACAACAATAGAATACCATTATTGTTTATAATTGCTTATAAACTCAATGAAGTTTTACAATACTACCACTGCCTAATAAGTCTTCTTCTAAATAGACAGCCCCAATTTTAAACCGAAAGCCGCGTGCAGCACCATAAGTGCAAGGGCCGTCGTGCCTAAATAAGCGTGAACCGCGCGCAGTGCTAGCTTATTGCCCCCAAAACCCGTTAGCGAAATCAAGCTGCCAATAGCCAGCAAAACCAGCACTGCCGAACCCGTCCAAAAATGCGGGCTTTCCATGACTGGCTGGTGCTGCATCACCAGCGACAGCAAGCCGCCTGTATAGCCCAAAGCTAGAAACAGAAACATCCACGGTGCAAGCTTGCGGTGATCCGAGCGACTTGTGAGTGCGACATCTTTATCTGTGGCCAAACGTCCCTGCCATCCCGTATACCCGACAAAACTGCCCATCGCCACTACCACGATCCCCATCATTACAGGGTGTCCCCAATGGGTAATTGGTTCGGGAATTCCTAGACTGCGAAATTGACTGGCGATGGGTTCTAGTAGTTCGCTTAAATTTACCATTTGATACTGACTCCAAACTTGGCGATAAATATTTTCGGACTAATCATTAAAATATTATAAAATATTAGTGTAGCAAGTGCGATCGCGATTTCTAAGAGCTGTTTAATATCAAATCCTTGCTTCATCGTCGAGCGTAAAGTCTCCTTCAATCTGCAACCAAATAGAAGCACAATTTTCAGTTTTTGGGTTCACAGTCAACAGTCAACAGTCAACAGTCAACAATTCCGGAGGAGTGCAACCAGAATCTATCTAACATGATGGTCAAACATTGCGCCGAAGCCTGGATATAGGCAAAACTTAGCCGGCTTGGGCCGGCTGTGAGATGTTTTACAGCAGTGATGCTGCTTCAAGTTAATTCTTAGCCTGATAGGCTAAATCTAAGAGCAAAAATAAACGCCATTCGCCCGCACATCACACCCCGTGGGCTGCCTTTTGCCCAATCTTCACAGCCTCATCCTCACTCTGGATGTTAAATTTTACCTGCCTGCTCAAAGTTAATTTCAATTCCTTGACTTTTGAATGGCCAAGTGAGAAATTAACATCGCAGCCGACGAACCGTCACACTTCTACATTTTGCTAATCGTTCTCAAGGGAGAATCAACTGCTGAAAAAAACTAGAGGTTCCAAGTTTGAGACTTCTGGCATAAAGTATGCCGTCTGCCCAGGCTCACTTCGATCGACTGATCGCTAAACTGTCTCAAGGCACCCTGATAGCACCCTTGGCTGTTGAGCAGCCATCGCTGTGCACCTAAATGAACCCTCTCAACTAACTAGCTGGGGATTCGGTTTTAGCAGACAAGCAGTGACTTTCTTGCGTCGCCTTCCTCGGAACCGTGCAATCGCTACACTCACTGCGCCGTCGCTAAAGTAGCTTCCGAAGGTTGGATTTGATACTTTACGAGATTTGCCAGTTCTTGTAACTGATTAATCGCTTCTGCACCTTCTAGTTTCATGAGTTCGCGGTCGTCCCGCATCTCAGTCCAAGTGATACCGTAATCTGACACTAAGAATCGAATCAGATGGTTGTCCGTCAAACTGACCATAAATGAGGCACTGTTCATCTGACCCCCGCAAGTGTAGCAGGATGCCAGATAACCCCGATGCTCTAGCACGATCGCTAAAGCTTGAAGGTTCATTACCAAATCTTGAACGAATTTACGGTGTTGTTCTGCAAGTCTCAGAAACACAGTTCTCCTCCTATCACCACACCGTGTATTTTACATCCCATTTAATAATTTCTTAATAAGTGGGTATTTAGGTGCTGGTTCAGTATACGTTTAGTATGCTCAAAAAAAATCGGATTAGCGACCTCTTCAGCCTACCTATACTAGATTAACCGAGTTGTGCTCGAAACGCAGTATCAGCAGCGACATTCAGCCAAAACAGGCTATCGCGGGGGACTCCAGCCGGAAAATTTGCCTGCTGTAAAGGGTGATTCAGCCGTCGGAGAGCCCAAAGATACAAATAACTAATGATAGTAATGAAATTAGTTAAGTAGAAGAGTTCAATCACCCTGGGGATACTCGTCCCAAAGCGTCGTGGTCTGCCGCAAGCTCCGAAAATCGCCATTCCCCAAAATCAAGTGATCCAGCAGCGGAATCGACAAAAACTGCGCTCCCGCCAGCAACTGTCGCGTCAAAGCAATATCCTCCGGGCTTGGTTCCACAATCCCCGATGGGTGATTGTGCGAGATAATCGCCCGCGTCGCCCCCTGGCGGATCACCTCGCGAAAAATATCCCGTGGGTGAGCCAAAGTTTCCGTTGCTGTGCCGATCGTAATTACCTGAGTACCCAGCAGCCGATTTTTCACATCCAGCAACACCACAGCAAAACGTTCCTGAGACTGCCACATCAAATCCTGACTCAGGGCATCAGCCGCCGCTTGCGGAGAGTCAACCACAGCCATTTCCGGCGGCCGCGACTGAAACACCCGCTTCCCCAACTCCACCGCAGCCAAAATCGAAGTTGCCTTAGCAGGGCCAATCCCGTGAATCTGCGTCAACTCCTGAACGCTAATAGTGCGTAGCACAGCCAGAGGATCGCGGGAATGCAAACTCAACTGATTTAAAATATACTGTCCGAGCCCGACGGCGGAAAGTTTGCCTGGTCCCTGACCAGTACCCAGGAGAATCGCAATCAATTCTGCAGTCGCCAAACTTTTCGGGCCACCCGCCATCAGCCGTTCCCGTGGCCGTTCACTCGTTGGCAAATCGACAATTCTTAAGCTGTAAGTCATAGCTGCACCCGCACCGCAAGCTCAACAATTAGACAATTTTAGCCGATCGATTTGCCTTCTTCAATTCGTACAATCACCGAAAAAAGCCTTCATCATTAACCGAGGATTTTGGCCGATCAAATCTAACCTAGCGTTTCGCAAGCGATCGAGTCTCGATCTCGATCGAGCTTAAAAGGATCGCCCGGATATGCCTCTAAAACTCGCTGCGCTTCAGCTTGAGTCGCAAAGTCCGAACAGTTGCAATCCGAGTTAACGCAACTCGGAAAATCGGCACTTTTAACCTTCGCTTTAGAGGACTCGTCAATAACTTTCTTGGTGTCTTTCTTTGGCTGCTGTGCATCAAGAGCAATCTCTGCATTTCGTCCAACAGATTTGACTGAAGATGGCAATTTGCGATCGGGTTCTGGTTTGGCAAGTGCAGGTGGGGGAGCAGAAATTGCAGGTTTCGGTGTTGGTGCCGGCGTTTTCACAGTCTCCGGCTTCAGTGTCGGGGCTGCTGAAAGCGGTGACGGCTTAGCGGTTTGAGATGATTCTAGCCGATCGGTTGGGGCCGGATGCGCCACCGAAACTTCCTGAGACGGATTGGGTGCGGCGACGGCAACAAGTACAAACGAAGCCGCCATCAACCCGCCGTACATCGCAGCCGATCGCTTGCGGGTTGGTGCACCCATTTCGGATGAACAATACCCAGAAAAAAGGCAGGTATCGACAATAGAAAGCTTAAGATGAAAAAATTAAGCATCGCGACTTTTACCAGTAAAAAATAGAAGTAATCCAGGACGCAGAAACCGGGTTTCTTTTAGCAAAATCCGAGGTGAAGCACGAAGGATATCTGTTTAAACAACCCGATTTCTTTAATCCCTGTGCGTAAGTCCTGAGAAGTTAACTTCCTTATTTATCTGCTGGCACACTCACAAATCCCTATGATTTACGAAGTAAACTAGGACGTTGGACACCCGACCCAGTTGCACCAGGGTCTCTGAGTATATTTCTCCTTACTAAACCCACGATTTTTTCCTACAGTTCGCGAGCGCACTCCGACGCCTATAAACCTGGGTTTTTAATTGCAGTAAATGAGTAGAACCAAGTATTTTTCTTAAAAAACTACGTTTCTCGCCCCAACCGGCCGTAAGTCCTGGTAAAATTTCTTGTAATGGTGCCAAA
Source organism: Microcoleus sp. T2B6 (assembly GCF_036700475.1). NCBI lineage: Bacteria > Bacillati > Cyanobacteriota > Cyanophyceae > Oscillatoriales > Microcoleaceae > Microcoleus > Microcoleus sp. T2B6. Next base: position 8,476 of record NZ_JAUBOZ010000064.1, read on the forward strand.
AAAGTGAAATGCATACCCAGCTACGTTCAGCGCAAAGGTGCGCTTACTCTAAATTCGGGCCATTCAGTTGAGGCCAGCAGCCCCGATGAAACTGCTTGCGGCGGCTTAGGTGCTGTAACCCCAAGCAAAACGAACGAAACTGCCATCAAGCCGCCGTACAAGGCAGCCGATCGCTGGCGAGTTCCCAGTCCCACCCATTGAGGATTTAGCAGACCCAGACAAAAAGCCGGTGTGGAAAACATGAAAGTTAATACAAACAAGCTGGACATCACGCACCTCCGACTAGCGAATTGCAGCGATTAATTACTTTTATCTCCAATTAATAGCTCACAAATCCGCTTAAAAAAGTTGCAATTTATGATTTATAACTTTAGAATTATTGATGTTTATCAAACAATAATAAAACTTTTAAAATCTCTTACTTTCGGTAGTTGTTAAAAAAATAATAGGTTTCTAGAGAGACCAAAAATTTAGCTTAAAATAGAAACTAAATTCCTTACTCAAAATATGAAAGTCCGCTTTAACGTAGTCCGCCAAAATCAAAACGAGGCTCCCCGGGTTCACACTTACACCCTAGATGTGGAAGAGAGCAATACCATCCTAGACTGCCTCAACAGTATTAAGTGGGAACACGACGGCACTTTAGCTTTTCGCAAAAATTGCCGCAATACAATTTGCGGCAGTTGTTCTATGCGAATTAACGGTCGATCGGCATTAGCTTGCAAAGAAAATGTAGCCAGCGAACTCGCAAGATTGCAAAAAATAGCTGATTCCAGCTCAGCAGAAAGGCCGGCCGATTTCATTCCAGAAATCACGGTAGCCCCAATGGGAAATATGCCAGTAATTAAAGATTTGGTTGTTGACATGACCAGTTTTTGGGACAACCTGGAAGCAGTGGAACCCTATGTCAGCACAGCCTCGCGAGCAATTCCAGAACGCGAATTTCTGCAAACTCCAGAAGAGCGATCGAAACTCGACCAAACCGGCAACTGCATCCTCTGCGGCGCGTGCTATTCTGAGTGCAACGCCCGCGAAGTCAACCCGGAATTTGTCGGCCCCCACGCCCTCGCCAAAGCTTACCGCACGATCGCCGACTCCCGCGACAGCGAAACCGAAAATCGGCTCGAAAAATACAACGAAGGCACCGCAGGCGTCTGGGGATGCACGCGCTGTTACTACTGCAACTCGGTTTGTCCGATGGAAGTTGCGCCGATGGATCAAATTGGTAAGATTAAACAGGAGATTCTCGATCGCAAAGATGACCAAGCCAGTCGATCGATCCGCCATCGCAAAGTTTTAATCGATCTCGTCAAAGAAGGTGGCTGGATAGATGAGCGCAAATTTGGCATCGAAGTAGTAGGAAACTACTTCCGCGACGTTAAAGGTTTGCTGAGTCTGGGCCCGTTGGGTTTGAGAATGATCGCTCGCGGCAAGTTCCCGCTGTTTTTTGAGCCTTCAGAAGGTACCGAAACCGTGCGAAATCTGATCGAATCGGTTCAAAGTTTAGAAAAGTCAGCAGATTAGCGATCGGCGGGCATTTTCCTGGTAAATTACAAGTTGTGCGATCGTAAAGCTTCCCACAATTCATCACTCAAAACACGAAACTTAAAACTTTTCAATGACTGCTCAAACTCCTCCATCCTCAAAACCGACAACCCCAAATACCCCAAAACCAGAACCAGCCTTTGGGTGGAATGCCTACGCCGAACAAATCAACGGACGATTTGCGATGGTGGGATTCGTGGGACTTTTGCTGCTAGAATTCTTCACCCGTCAGGATTTTTTTACCTGGCTGGGCCTGCGTTAAATTAATCAAAATCAATTAAAAAAGGAAGCTGAAAAATTATCTATATTTCAGCTTTCTTTTGATTTTTAAGAGTTATTGGAAATACACTTTATCAAATTAGAGGTACCAAATTATAACATTTATAGTGGCATACAAACATATGAATTTACCCAAGTGGATAGTAGTTACTTGTAGCGCGATCGTCCTAGCATCATGCGGAAATGGATCTTCCACCTTAATCTCCGAACCGAAACCGGGAAACAGTGGACGAACATTTGCTGATTGGTGTCGCCAGCGGGCTTCTTTGATTCCTGAAGCTAAACGTACTGTTGATGTGCTGTTGCAGAAAGCAGGGACTACTGAATGCGATGAGGCTAATCAGAAACTTTCTCTGCTCACGGAACTCAGCCTCCGCAGCCATGAAATCAGCGATATTAAACCGCTAGAATCCTTGACTAACCTGACTGTGCTCAACCTCAGAGGCAATAAAATCAGCGATATCAAACCGCTAGAATCCTTGACTAATGTGACTGTACTCAACCTCAGAGGCAATAAAATCAGCGACCTCAAACCCTTACAATCTTTGACTAAGCTGACTGAACTCGACCTCAGCTTTACCCAAATCAGCGACATCAAACCGCTAGCATCTTTGACTAAACTAATCGATCTCGATCTGGGTGACAATAAAATCAGCGACATCAAACCCTTAAAATCTTTGACTAAACTGACACACCTCGTCCTCAGTGGCAATGAAATCATCGAATTCAATAAACCTTCCCCGTTAGTCGCAAAGAGGCAACCCGGAAAGAGTGGACAAACATTTGCGGATTGGTGTCGCAAAAAGGCTGATTTGAGTCTTGAAGCTAAACATACTGTTGAGGTGCTGTTGCAGAAAGCAAGGACTACTGAGTGCGATGAGGCCGATCGAGAACTTTTCCGACTCACAGAACTCGACCTCGGCGCCAATCAAATCAGCGACCTCAAACCGCTAGAATCCTTGACTAAGCTGACTGAACTCCACCTCGGTGCCAATCAAATCAGCGACCTTAAACCGCTAGAATCCTTGACTAGGCTGACTGAACTCGGTCTGATCAACAATAAAATCACCGACATCAAACCCTTACAATCTTTGACTAATCTGACGGGACTCACACTCGAAAGCAATCAGATCGGTGACATCAAACCGCTAGCATCTTTGACTAAACTAACTTTTCTCTCCCTCGGTCTCAACCCGATCGTTTCCAAAATTTGCCCGCTCAAACCAGAGTCTATCTGTCGCTGGGAACCCGTAAGTTAAATGCCAAATTTTTAACTTTACTGGTGTAAAAATTAGATGTACAAGATTATGAGTTTTATAGTTGCACGCCAACATATAAATTTACAAAAGTTAATAGTAGTTACTTGTAGCGCGATCGTCCTTGAATTATAGGGACACGGCATTGCCGTGCCCTGAATCCGAAGTTTCGTTCATATTCTGTTCGGTCGATGGCCCCTAATACGGTAGGGGCGGGTTCACGAAAAATATCTGCCAATAATTGACAATCTCAAAAACCCGCCCTTTTAATCGTTCGAGCAGACATGATATCAAACTAATTTCCAGTTGTTTCACGGACGGTCAAACTGTACTTGCCTCTACCTTTTGGAGGCGGATCGTAAGCGTTGACAATGACGCGATAGCGACCGTTCGCAGACAAGGTAACAGTAAGCTCTGAATTGGAATTTTGCTGCGTCGCATCATCATTTTCTCCAAGTAGCTCCCCCTGGGAGTTGAAAATAGCGAGATAAGTATCAAACTCGGTACTTTCTACGGTAATAATCACTTTTTGACCCTGAGTGCCTTCAAAGGTATACTCGTCGTACAAACTGCTGTCCGAGGGCAGTACAGAAGACTTAGCAGGGCTGAGTTCTCCGTTTTGCTCTAAAATTACCTTAGATGAACCCGCATCAGGACTCGATCGAGGTTCTACACTTGGGCTCTGAGTTGGCGAACTTTGTGGTGATGGCGACGGGTTGGGGCTTGCTTGAGCTAAAACCGCCTTGCCAGCAGGCTTCGCATCAGTTAAATTTTGAGGAAATTCTGCTGAAATGAGGGTGGAACTACTGTTAGCAACTCCACCTAAATTGGAAACTGGCAGGGAGACAGTCGGCTTGCCAGAAAAAGTAGCTACCAGAGCAATTGGCGCGATCGCCCAAAATCTAACTTGACGCATGAATTACCTCGATTTGCAACGAAGAAGGAAGGAAGAAGTCAGTAGTCAGTAGTCAGTAGTCATGGATTATTTGTTAGGTGCTACCAATGCCCCATGCCCCATGCCCCATGCCCCATGCCCCATGCCCAATTTTCACCGGACAGTTAGAGTGTAACGACCCCGGCCCGAAGCATCGTAAGCATTGACAAATACGCGATAGCGACCCGTAGCGGGCAAAGTAACGCTTAGAAACGCATTTTTAGTCGAATCGCTCCCTTCGTCATTTTGTGCCAGTAATCGGTCGTTAGGGCCAATGATAGCCACATACGGCTCGAAATCTGTACTTTCGAGGGAAATGGCTACAGACTGACCAGCTCGACCTTCAAAAGTATACTCTCGATACAGACTGTTGTCAGACGGCAATACTGGGCCGCCTGCGACTAAAGCGCCTTCTTCTTGCAAAATCGCCCGAGAAGGCGCGGTAGCACTCGCTTTCAGTTCTAACGTATAAGCCCCCGACTGCCTAGCTTCGTAGGAATTTGCCACTAACGTGTAAGTGCCGTCTGCTGGCAGCCTGACTGTAATTCTGGCGTTTTTACTGCCGGCTCCGTCATGGTCTTGCGCGATTCGGCGCTGGTTGGGCCCGAGCAATATTAAATAAGGGTCAATTTCTTGACTTTTCATTTCTATTGTGATTTGCTGGCCCGCTTTTCCCTCAAAGGAGTAGAGGTCAAAAAAGCTGTTGTCTTCGGCCAGAACGCTAGAATTGTCGGTGAGTTTACCGCTGATGGCGGGCCCGTTGAGCGCGAGTTTTTCAGGTGATTTGTTGCCACCAAAGGGCGATCGGGCTTGAGCCACGCGGGGAGCTCGCCCTTCTCGTACCGCTGTCAGGAAAGCGGGTACTTTGTCTGCTGAAATTGCAAAACCGATACCGATATTACCTCCACCCCGATCGCGAGTCAAAATAGAAGAATTGACGCCGATTAATTCTCCAGAACTGTTGAGCAGCGGCCCTCCAGAATTGCCGGGATTGATGGCGGCGTCGGTTTGAATTAAGCCCCGAGAAAGGTCGATGCGGCTGACGATTCCGACTGTAAAAGTACCTTGAAGTTGACCGAAGGGATTGCCGATCGCAAATGCTTGTTGCCCGACTTTCACCGAACCGGGACGGGCTAAAGGAATGGTCGGCAAATTGTTTTGACCGCGAATCTTAACCACGGCTAAGTCTAGACCTTCTTCGCCGAATCCGACAACATCGCCGACAAGTTTTCTGCCGTCTGCCAGAATTATATTCACGGTACCGCCGGCCGAAACGACGTGGGCGGTCGTTAACACCATGCCGTCAGGGCTGATAATTGTGCCGCTGCCCTTAGATTTACCGGTATCGACGGTAACAACCGCCGGACTGGCCTTTTCGTAGACCCGAATATTGGTTTGTTCTGCGACATTTTGGGCGATCGCACCCTGGGAATGCACCGAGTTAAATTCTGTTAAATCTGTTGATTGCCGCCCAGGGGATGTCGTAACAACCGCACTGGCGCTGGCTGTTACCCCAACCGTTAAAATTCCCGATACTGCTAAAGTTAGAAGTTTTAAATTCATGGCGATCGATTTAGTATTTAGCGATGGGTAGCTAGGAATTAGGTTTTGTGCTTAACCGCTAACTACCTTCTGTAATTATTTTAAGACTTGCACCACGGTAGTGACATTCCTCACGCCGGTTCTCCAATTCGGGAATCTGAATCAGCAGCTAAATACTTAAAATTAGCTTGTCGTAGCGCAGCATCCTCATTGCCGTAGAAAAAAGACAGCAAAGCAAAACGCTGGCCGCTAATCACCGGCGTCGCTTCATGCAGCAAAGAACACGAAAAAATAATCGCCGTGCCAGAATCGCCTTTATAACCGTGCGGCGCGTACTCGGGAAACCGTAAAAATCCCCCCGTGTACTCTCCCACATTCAAGTTTAGCGTCATCGCAAACCTACGGTGCACCGTAGCTTTGCTAGTGTTGTCGCGGTGCGGCAGAAAATAACCGCCGCTGTCAGCATCGTAACAACCTATCAAATACCGCTCAAACCTGGTAATTGTAAACTGAAAAGCTTTTTCTACTTCCGGCCGCACCCGGCGCCAAATAATCGCACTCAATCGCTGCTGTAACTTCGGGTCTTCAATAAAGAAATCGCGGCGCTTCTTGAAAGTGTCGTCGTGCAGGCCAACTGTTTTCCCGCCTATTTGCCTCATAAAGCCGGAAGGACTGCCACCGTGATTTTTGTACATATCGATTAAACTGCGGCAAGATGCTTTGTCCAAAACGTTAGGAATTACCAACACCGGGGCGTGGCGAGTGGCCGATCGGGCTTCCTCAATTGGGGGTAAAGTTTTGAGAAAATCTAATACTTGTTGGGCGTGTTGGTGCGGTTCGCCCATCGGCAAAATATTAATTACCTGAAGGTTTTCGTTGAGAACAAAAGTTTGTGGTGCATAGTGAACTCCGGCAACTCCATTTTCTTCGACATCTCGGAAAACACCGTACTGCTGGCTGACTGTTTTATCCAAGTCCCAGAAAAAGATGAATGACGGAGCAATTGTTGTTGGTCTGTTTTGTTCTTTGTCTGCTGGGTCAACGCTCACTCCAAACTGCGGTACTTGCAAGCTTTGGAATTCTTCTGAAAGCTCTTGAAAGCTTTTGAGGATAACTTGGATTTGTTCAAAAGCTGCGCTGGCAAAGAAAAACAGCACGACGCGCCGGCCGCCAACAGTCTGGAAATGAAATAAGGGGTTATTTGTAGAAGGAATGGAAAACCAGGGAGCCGGATCTCCTATTTCGAGTAATGGCATCTTGCTGATTTAATAATTGGGATTTTATATTTAGATTATTATGCTGTCGATTAGTTCCACATATTCGGTATGTTAATATTGTTTCTTTATACAAAAATTAGCTTATATCTGTGTATATCTGCGTTTTTCTGCGGTTTTAAACTCGCAATTTAGAGTCTTTTTAATAAGTTGTTTAATATCGGATAATAAGTAGATGGGTATCAATAAACGCAACTTAGATTTCTGCGGTTTCCCAAGCCAGAGCTACGGGATAAATGTTTAGTTTCACCCATCTACTTAGTGTTTGCCTATTTGTCGAAACTGGGGGAATTATCCGGTTGGTCTTCCGGGTATTCTACAGGTCGATATTCCACGTAATCTGACGGCGGTGCTTCCACGTCGCGGTTGCTGGGGCGAGACCTCGATGATTCCGTAGGACGGGGTTTTTTGGTTCTCGGCGGCGTATCGGAACTGCGGTTTTCCGAAGCAGGGGGGCGACTGCTGCGGCTGCGGGTCGGTCTTTCTTCGGGGTTGTCTGAAACGTCCCAGTTGTCAGACTCTTGGGCGGGCGGGGCTTCTGGGCGAGAGGGACGTTTGCGCGAGGATCGATCGGGCGAGTCGGGCCGTCCGGTGTTAACGCTGCCGTTGCGATTCGAGGGGCGGCGGCGGGGTTCGTCGTCGTAGGCTTCCCGAGAGGAACGGTAGTCTTGGCTGCCTCTGATGCGGGGACGCGGCGGATAGTCTTCCTCTGGTTCTAGCTGTTCCATTTCGGAATCATAGCCGTCGTAACCATAGGCGTTGCTGACCGGTCGCTCTTCATCTACGTATTGGGCGCGACTTTTGGCTTGGGCTGTGGTCGCTCCTCGCAGCTTAATGCTTTCTGTTGCAAAAAATATGGCGGTACCGCTGAGCAGAAATTGACCGAATGCCAGAATTGGGTCAAGCCGCCACCCTTGAAATAACAGAATACCGCCGCACAGCAAGCCGACTGCTGCAAAAAAAATATCGTGGTCTCGGGCTAGTTTGGGACGCCACGATCGCAGAAAATACAGTCCTGCCCCTGCTACTGCTAGGATAATCCCTAACAGGCTGCTCCAGTTCAATCCTAAATTGACCATTAGCCTATCTCCTATGTCTTTCCTATGTTAGCGAGTTAGATTTTACATCTATCATTAAGTCTGTCAGCCCGACTGTGCTTTCTGGGGCAGCGTCCGGTCAGGGTTTCAGCTTGGGAAGTGAGTAGTATAATAATGAGTTTAACGGGAAAAAACCTCAGCTTGGCAGTCAACTGAAGGTTTTGCCTTGACAGTTGCTGGCAGCCGAGGTTTCTCGGATCGGGGAAATGCCCGACTTGTAGCCCACAATTGACTTGCAGCGCCGGACTTAGAAACCCGCTGACTTTTTAGGTGCGCTTGATTTTGTCTTTTTGGCTGATGAAGATCAGGGCGATGGTTGCTGGAATCACTACTACCACCACGCCCACCAGCAGGCTGTACAAAAAGTTCGCGAGAGAAGGAGTCATAGATTCAAAGCCTTTGTTACAACAATTTGATTTTTATTAATTTTATACTTTCGATCGCACCTGTGAAACGGTTAAAATTATGAATAGCAGACTTAACAAAACTTAAAATTTCGAGATAAGACCCATGACTGGTATTACCGTTGCAAGTTGGATTCTGGGCTCTGTCCTAGTCGTGATGACCTTGCTGTTTATTTTTCGGATCGTCCTGACTTGGTATCCCGAGGTGAACCTGAGCAAGTTGCCGTTGAGTCTGATTGCTTGGCCGACGGAACCTTTTTTAGCCGTAACTAGAAAGATTGTACCGCCGATCGGCGGGGTGGACATTACGCCGATTATTTGGGTGGGTATCTGTAGCTTGCTGCGAGAAATGATTCTCGGCCAGCAAGGGCTGCTGACGATGATGATGTAAGAGTCAGCGGGCATGGGGCATGGGGCATGGGGCATGGGGCATGGGTTAGTTGCCAACTGCCAACTGCCAACTGCCAACTGACAACTGACAACTGACAACTGCCAACTGACAACTGCCAACTGCCAACTGACTAATGACTGTTTTGGTTCAAGAACTGTTCGACAAAATTCGTGTAAACTTCGCCGCTGAGAAACTCGGGGGAATCGAGGATTTTTTGGTGAAAGCCCAGGGTGGTGGGGACACCGGTGATGGCGCATTCCCGCAATGCCCGTTTCATCCGGCGGATGGCTGTCGGTCGATCGCGCCCCCATACAATTACTTTACCGATTAAAGAATCGTAGTAAGCGGGTATTTCGTAATCGGTGTAGACGTGAGAGTCCATCCGCACGCCGGGGCCACCGGGAGGCAAATAACCGCTGATTATGCCGGGGTGAGGGCGGAAGTTGCGATCGGGGTCTTCGGCATTGATGCGGCACTCGATCGCGTGACCGCTGAGAATTACTTGGTTTTGCTTGATTTGCAGTTTTTCTCCCTGGGCGATGCGGATTTGTTCGGCTATCAAGTCGAGGCCTGTAATCATCTCGGTGACGGGATGTTCTACTTGGATGCGGGTGTTCATTTCCATGAAGTAGAACTTGCCCGATTTGTCAAGCAGAAATTCGACAGTGCCCGCACCCGTGTAGTTGATGGATTTGGCGGCGGCAATGGCAGCGTGACCCATTTGATCTCGCAGTTTCTGGCTGAGGGCTGGGCTGGGGGCTTCTTCGAGGAGTTTCTGGTGTCGGCGCTGAATCGAACAATCTCTCTCGCCGAGGTGAATGACGTTACCGTAGTTGTCGGCGAGGATTTGGATTTCGATATGCCGGGGTTTTTCGATGAATTTTTCGAGGTAAAGTCCGGGGTTGCCGAAGGCTGCATCGGCTTCGCCTTGGGCTGCTGAGAATAGTTTGGGGAGTTCCGAGGGTTCTCTAACTAGCCTCATGCCGCGGCCTCCACCGCCGGCGGTGGCTTTGATCATCACAGGATAGCCGATGTCGCGGGCGATCGACAAAGCTTCGCGATCGTCCGCCAGCAATCCCTCGCTACCGGGTACTGTGGGGACTTTCACCCGCTGCATAGTTTCTTTGGCGGTGGATTTGTCGCCCATTGCCCGCATTGCTGCCGGAGACGGCCCGATGAAGGTTATTTGATGGTCGGCGCAGATTTCGGCAAATCGGGCGTTTTCGGCGAGGAAGCCGTAACCGGGGTGAATGGCTGCTGCGTTGCGCGTCAGGGCAGCCGCGATGATGTTGGGGATGTTTAAATAGCTTTTGCTGCTGGTGGGGGGGCCGATGCAAACGGCTTCGTCTGCCAACTGGACGTGCAAGGCGTGTTTATCTACGGTGGAGTGTACGGCGACCGTGGCAATCCCCATTTCCTCGCAGGTCCGCAATATGCGGAGAGCTATTTCTCCCCGATTAGCGATTAAAATTTTCGAGAACCCCATCTTCGCTGCTTAATTCACTCAATATTCTGTACAATAATGCCTTTCGGTATGTTCTGGATAATCGTTTTGCAGAAATTGTTCACAAAAATTTATTTTACATTTGGCTGGTAGTGGTGCTATGATTGTAAATCGGCGGTGTCAAAGGGCAAGTCACAAGTTAAATGTCAGGAACCTCAACCTGTGAATCTTTAACTGGTAACGCAAAAATCCCGGAGATTGCCAGAAAGAGCGGATGTGGCGGAATTGGTATACGCGCACGCTTGAGGTGCGTGTGGCAATATGTCCTTGCGAGTTCGAGTCTCGCCATCCGCATTGAATATGTAAAACAACTGTTGACGGTTTTGGCTGTCGGCAGTTGTTTTATTTTTGATGGGTGGGTAGCCAGAAACCGGGTTTTTGCGAGAATATTTGGTTACGGTGGGAAGATTTGGGAAAAAACCCGGTTTCTTTGATTGTGCGCGAGTACGGTAGGGTGCAGATTCATCCGATATCCTCAAGTGCGATCGAACTTCTGACAGATCCGCACCATACAAAATACTGTTTAACTGTCGATCGACAATTGTGTTTGAATTAGAAACATAGATACTTATCGTTTGTCAAGTAGAATGGGGTTAGTTAGGTTCCGAATCCGAGAGTTGGCTGACGAAAAAGGATGGACGCTAAAGGATGTTGCCGATCGATCCGAGGTTCCGTACAGCACAGTCAGGCACTATGCTCGTTCGGAAGGACTAGCAACGGTTGATATCACATCCATTCAAAAGATAGCTCGCACGCTCGATGTTTTGATTGAGGAGTTGATGGAAGTTGTTAAAGAATGAACCGATGAAATTATATTAGCAAACGGAAGTTAGATCGATGACATCCTACGCCTTAAACTTACCCGTTCAGTTACAGCAAGAAGCTGAAAAATTGGCAACACTCCAAGGCATTTCCTTCGATCAGTTTATCCTCTGGGCTGTAGCCGAAAAAGTCGCTACCCTCAACCAGCGGAATGACGATCCGGCTTTTCCTGAAATCACCTATGTGCGCGGCGCTAGCGGCGCACTCGTTCCCGTTTTGCGCGGCACTCGGTTGCGGGTGCAAACAGTAGTCATCGCAGCGCAGAAATGGGGTTTTTCTCCAAACCAAATTGCCACTGAGTATGACTTAAGTGAAGATCAAGTGAACGCTGTTCTCGCTTTTTATGCGGCTCACCATCAAGAAATAGACGCATCTATTGCCGCTGAGCAAATTATCGAAGCTGCTAATGTCTAAACCGCTATTGCATCTAGATGCCGATACTTCTATTAAAGCTTTGCAAGCCGCCCTTTTATCTCGCAGTCACGATGTCACTCGGACACCGACTGAGTGGATGGCTTTAGATGCTAGCGATGAGGCTCAATTGCTAGAAGCAACAGCGCGAGGACGGTGTATTTTTACGTTTAATATCCGGGATTTTCAGGTTTTAGCTCAGCGTTATCCCGAACATGGTGGCATCATTTTGGCTGCTCAAAACAGTTGGACATTATCTAGTCTAATTGCTTCGCTCGATCGCCTGCTTTCAGAAACACAAGCTGCTGACTGGAAAGGGCAAGTCCGCTGGCTTAATCAGTGGCGAACCTAATCAGGACTTACGCAAGCACACTATATACATTTATCCACCCAAACGCGAAATAGTTCGACAATAATGCGCCACTTGCCATCAATTTCCCAAACTACATCGTGGCGTATCAAAGAGTTAAGTGCTTGCTGTAAATTTGTCTCGTTCATGCCAGTAAATTCAGCTAGCGTGTTGATATCGAGTCCTTCTGGGTGAGGTGCAATCGCTCTTAATATCTCTTGTTGTCGGGGAGCACCCCGCGCCGCCTGACCCCAAACGCCATCGAAGTAGTAGCTTCCCCGCTGAAAGAATTCAGGGTTATTAATGACTGCCCTCACATCTTCTACTGTAAAGACCGGATCGCGAGAATTTCCCATGTCAAAAACTTGCTCATTGTAGCGGCGAACTAGCTGAAATCCCACTAGCTGAACTAAATAAGGCTGTCCAGTAGTCAACATAGAGATTACAGATAACGCTTCTGGCGCGTAGTCAAGAAGGAAATCTTCATGTGGATTAGCGAGAATCTGACGGGTAGCTGCACTTTCCATGAAGCTAACCTTGATATTAATAAAGCTAGCGAAGAAAGGGTGGGAGTAATCCCCAGTCATCTCGTCTAAAGTATGCAAACCAGCCAAGGCAAAAGCTATTTTAGGACTCATTTGTACCATCCCGCGCAGAACCTCCATAAAGTCACTGTCAATCTTTCCCTTTTCAATCAGTTTTTCAATCTTCTCAAACTCATCTAAAGCAATAATTAAACCCGTTTCACTCAGATTTGCCTCTACTTGTTTCAAATAGCGCTCAAAAGTACGGTAGGGAAGATTCAGCAAATCCTCATCGGCAGGAGGTGGAATTTTGACAACCTCAGAAATTTCATCACTAATTGCCATCAACACCTCTCCAACTCCTTGAGGAGTATTTCCCACTCGCAATAGATTGATATAGGCTACTTTTACCTGTGACCCTAGGGACTCAGCCGCGTTAAGCAGAATAGAAGTTTTGCCCATGCGTCGATGACCGTAGATAACCACAGACTGGAGTTGGTGACTCAATATCCACACTTCTTTGAGCTGTTTGAGTATATCCTCTCGTCCAACAAACAGGTTGCCCTCAACAGGGTCGCCAACCACGTAGGGATTACGCACTCGCTCAGTAATAGAAACGTTGCCAACCTCACTAGCTACATCTAATATCGCTTTCGACCAATTCCAGGCTATTTTTCTAACTATTTCTCGCTCTGGTTGAGGTACATCATCAGGTTGCTCCCGCAAGTTTTTAAGTTCTCCTAAAGCATGGCTCAGAGCGAAGGCTCTGGCAGAACGAGACGAACTATTCTGAATAATTTGAATATCCCTTATAATGTCATACAAACTCTTGAGTGCTCTCCAAGTATTCAAACGCCTCCAAGGTTTTTTAGGCAAATCTATCGATAGCGTAGCAATATCGTTCAACTTTTTAGCCTGGTCATAGTAATACATATTTAGGCTGATATTCCACATTTCGTCTCCATAAGGTAGAGAGCGCAAGGTCTCAAATGCTTTCATTGCATGGTATGGCGACCGCTCATACAAACACAAAAAACCACGGGCAAAAGCGCGAGCATGAGGATCAAATTGAATAAAGTCTGTATACATAAAATCTGAAATTAAACGCACCCATTCCCATTGGTAAGGGGGAGCTGTTAAATGTGCTATACGAGAGACAAGTTGCTCTGGTTTCTCAGCAATAACTTGCTTTAAAGCTTGAATTACAGGAATGAACTGGAGAGTATAAGTATAAATTTGATAAGCATTATGTATTCCTGTCTCCCAATCTTGTCGCAGCCATTCTGTTAATTGCTCGGTGAGATAGGGATTAGGCAGGACAGTTACACGAGGAAAAAGCAAGTCTAGATTATTTCTATAAGGCTTACGCATTTCAAAGACACAATCAGATGGCAATTCTTGAGACAGTGGAAGATGGGGAGATGAAGAAATTAGAAAATCAGGAAATCGGGAACTAAACTCATTACTTAAAACCCTTGGGCTGCTGTTTTCTTTAACTCTTTGCATAAGTCCTGTTTTAAAGAATGTTTTGGTTATAGGTAATTTAATAAACCAGTTATCTGGACGCAGCAATCCTAGAAATGAACCAATTACACAACCAACAAAAAAAACTGCGCGAACTAACAGGCTTTTTAGAACTACAAAAATATCTGTAACTTTGAACTCAATTGGCAGACTCAAGCAAAGCATTAATGACATTAATAATACTCCACAAATAACTAATATAATAGCTAAGTCGTCCACCTCTAAAATGGCTAGTGTCGCAATACCTCCTATACCCAACCATATACCTGCTAATATACCTGAAATTAAGATAACTCCCAGGTGAGTAGATCCTTCTTTTATAGCACTCACTGTAAAAAAGGCCATATTTAAATTCAAGGTCAAAAGAATGATTATAGTTAGAGGTTTTGTTGTTTGTGAAAGGTTAAATTTAGATATATTTGTTTGAATTATTAGTAGTAGATAACCCAAGACCATGACACAGAAAACATTAGTCAATAAAAAGATGGCTAATATATGTTCAATTTTTACTGAAAAATTCATTAATTTAAGAATTACACTCCAAGTTAATAATGTCATAAATATGACTACCATTACTTGTATCAGTAACCGAGATATGGAGTTAATCACTAATCCAAAATATTTTTTAGAATTTTTGTTTTTCTCTAGAATAGACCCTCTATTTTGGACATACCAACGCAAGGCTTGGGGAAAGAAAAACATCCAGTATAATAACCGCAAGTAATCGATGGGCTTTGATAATGAAAGAGATATCTTGAATTTAGGAGCTAAGTCTAAACGGGGAATGTCGGTGTTGCGATCGCTCATTTTACATCCTCCATATATCGCGCATAATTTTGATAGCACAACTGCATCAGCCGTCGGGGATGACCGCCACTTAATTGTAGTAGCTGGCTGATTTCCTCTTCACTAAAACGCACCAAAGTCCTAGCAAGACGAGCTTGAATAAAGTCACGGGCTGTTGTTTCATCCCAAGGCTTAATATTTTCTGGCTGACAAATAGTTTCAAGTGGAGATGACGAGATATCCTGACCGTCATTAAAGAGTGTCTTGAGGGGTGCGCTAGCAGCTACAATCAGTTTCACAGGTGCCTTTTGCCCCTCAGCTAAACTCCGCAAAATATCTCTAACTTCGCGGGTAAAACCTTCTCTAGTCATCTTTTCAATATTATCTATAGCCAGCAGAACTCTATGATTTTTCAAATTACGATATAGCATATTTCCATAGCTTTTAGGGATGCCAACTTCTTCACACAAAGCTGTGTAGAAGTCATCGTTATCTCGAACTCGATTGAGGTCTAAGTAAATGGGCTTCCGTGGCGAGAATAGGAGATTTTTAGCCTGTTGGCAAATAGCCGATAGCAGAGAAGACTTCCCGATACCTTCTTCTCCTATTAAAACTACGCTGTCATTGCTGTTAAGAACCTCGAATACTCGCCTCATTTCCCCCTCTCTGCCGAAAAACAGTTGTGGGTCGTCAACTCTACCAGTCTGAGGAATAAAAGGGTTATCAGAAATAACAGGGGTACGATCGCCTATACTTACTACACTCCTTTGACTTGACAGCCACTTTAAATACTTCGGTTTCAGCCAATCTAGAAATGCGGTATCTTTCACCGAACTACTTCTGTCGTTACAACCCGAAAAACCTTCGCGATTTTCTTGTGGACAGAAACGCTTATTGTATATCGTCCACATTTGCCGCCGAACATTCTCAGGGTCGATCAGAATGTCAGAATTTTCTTCTGCGATTCCTCCATCTGCAACCTCTTTATTGCTCTTAACGGTTTTTTCATCGGGAAACTTAGCCAGAAGAATAGCTGTCTCTGTCCGACTCAAGCCATAAAAAGTAACTATCTCTAATCTTAAAAAGTTTTGCCATAAGTTCACAGTCCCAGTCACCCCAACTTCTCCCATAACTTGGCGTCTCTCTTGCTGAGTTTACCATAACTAGCGCGTAACTAGAATCTTTTTCCGGTTTCTCAAAACATAGGAAAAATTTTTCCGGTTATTTTTATGATACCGGAAATAATTTTCTGGGACATTTTTGAAAGTAGCTTATAAGCTGTTATTTAGTGGTAAGCCTTCCACCGCAAACTTTGAAAAACTCAGGAGATAAACATGACACAACTAATTGAGTACATCCAGACAGCTAAAGAATTTGCTGATGCTTATGGCATAGCACATCTAGATCGCCTGCTGGCATTAGCTGAAACTGTCCCCACTTCTCCGAAAGCTCTACCATCGACTTTTACAGTTATGTCTAATACAATTTTGGAGGAAGTGAAAAGGGCTGGATTTCATATTAACCCTTGGCTAGAGACTTTTATCCTAAGTAACAATGTTGAAGTAGTTAGAGATGCGATCGCTGTAGTTGAGGAAAATCGCCGCCGGGGAATAGTGCGGAACGGCGAAGGGCTGTTAGTACAAGCTATCCGCAACCAATGGAAACCCCATATTTCAGCTTAAAAAAGTGCAAAAATTTGGGGAAAAACCCGGTTTCTTAGATGTGCGATCGCCCAGAAACCGGGTTTTTGCCAGCATACTTCGTAACAGTGCAAATATTCAGGAAAAAACCCGGTTTCTTCGATCGTGCGCGAGTGGCCAGAAACCTCGGTTAGCCCGATAGTCCGCCAGGGGTTGAAACGAGAGCATCTCAATGAAAGCCGCCCTCCGCTAGAAATTCGAGTTAGGAGTCAGGAGTCAGGAGCCAGGAGAAAAGAGGAAGAAGGAAGAAGGAAGAAGGAAGGAGCCAGAAGAAGTGTTTTTACAAATATGAGATGCTCCCGTTGAAACCCCTGTCTCATAGCAAAAGTCCTCGCTATGAGGACTAAAGAGTTTTTCATTTTTATCTCGGATTTTCAGTCGGTTTCAACTGACATCTGGCAGCAATCTCAATAAGAGGATTTTTCGTGGGGTCGGGCGGGTTTATAGAACCTATTTGCAAGCTTTAAGGCTGTTGGCGAACCCGCCCCTACGGCTAATTGAGAATGGTGCAACATCTCAGTTTCAACCGACTTTCGCTATTAGCCAGGGGTTTCAACCCCTGGCGGTTGTGGCAACACCGCTAGAGTACAAGCAACACAGGAAAAAACCCGGTTTCTTTAATTTTTACTAAGCGCCTAATTCTGGCGGTCGCCCCATCAAGCCTGTCATCAAGCGCAAGGCTAAAAACCTCACTGGGGGAATTGTCCGCAAACACCACAATCCAAAGCGGCGAAATGCTACAATTGGTAGCCAAGTATTAGAAAATAATCTGTCTAGAAAATCTGTAAATCCTAACACGATTAAATTCTCTTTTTTGCGCCAGTTGTGATACCGTTTCAATACTCGCAAATCGCCGATGTCTTCGCCTTTTTGGTGCGCTTGCTGCAAGATTTGGGCGATCGCCCCAGCGTCTCGAATGCCCATATTTAATCCCTGGCCGCCGACGGGATGGCAGCAGTGGGCCGCGTCGCCAATTAGTGCTAATCTGGGCAAAACGTAGCGATCGCTCTGCATTAACTGCACCGGAAACAAGAAGCGATCGCTCTCCAATTCCAAACGCCCCAAAAGCCCGCCCGTGCGCTGTTCCAACAAAGTCAAAAACTCTTGTTCATCCATTTGTTGCAAAGCTTTAGCTTCCGCGTGGGGTGCTGTCCAAACTACTTGACAGCGGTTCCCAGGTAATGGTAAAACTCCCATCGGGCCGCTCGGCCAAAAGCGCTCAAAAGCGATATCATTGTGCGGTTTTTCTGCTTTAATAGTGATAGCAACGCAGGATTGCCAGTATTTCCAGCCGCGAGTGCTGATGTTGGCTTCGGTGCGGATGCGCGATCGCGAACCGTCGGCGGCGACTAATAATTTGGTGCGAATTGTCCGAGTTTCGCCGTTTTGTTTGACTTCTATTTCGGCGCAATCGGTTAAATATTTTACCTCGACAACTTCCGCCGGACAAACCCAACTAAAATTCGGGTTTTTTGCCAAAGATTCTTGCAAAGCTGACAGCATGACTCCGTGTTCGCCAACGTAACCTAAAGCTGCTTTTGGTACGGGCAATTTGCCAGTATTTCCCAAATCCGGGCGGTGGAATTCGACGACACCGGGATAGTCGCCGTCGCAGAGGCTAATTTGCTCGAAGGTGGTGATTTGCGGCAAGATTTGCTGCCACACGCCGATACCTTCTAAGATCATTCCTGATAGCAGGGTGATTGCATAGGCTTGTTTTTTGGCTGCAGCGGCGGCGGGGAGTTGGGTTTCAATTATTGCGATTTTCAATCCAGAATCTTTTAAGGCGCTGGCTAAGGTGGCCCCGACTATGCCGCCTCCGACGATGGCTATGTCAAAGTCGAGTGTCGGTGTTTGCGTGGAGGCTGTTGTTGGAGAAAGTTGGTTTACAGGCATTTTTTAAGGAATGTTGTTTAAGTCGATCGGCAAATTTACTATCTTATTGTAAAGAATTATTGCAGTTTGGGGCGATCTTGAGGCAGAGCTTATGTCATATCAATTCTGGCTGTGCCGGAATGATATCAAATCCCATCGCACATTTCTCTCAAATTCGATCGCCCATCAACCCAAAAATCCCATCGGCCATCAACCCAAAAACCCCGGCGGTTGAAACCGCGTCTACACAGACAAAACCCGCCTCCGCGGGTTGAAGAGTCGTAGCGTAGCGGGGCGTAAGCCATCGCACATTTATCTCAAATTCGATATTTCTTCGTCCGCGGAGGCGGACATCGTTTGTGTAGACGCGGTTTCCAACCGCCCGGTTATATCAAATCCGCTAGCTTCGGAATGATATAATTGTAGGGAAACGGCACTGCCGTTTCCTGATTTCGGGTAATATTAATTCCGATGCCACCGATCGCAACTAACAATTAACTACCAACTGCTGCTAATTGATTATTTCCTGTGACTAGAGGCGATACTTTTTGGCAAATGGGAATCTCGATGACAAACTCTGCACCTTCCCCAGGCGTGGAAATACACTGCAATTTGCCTCGGTGTTTTTCAACTATAATCTGATAGCTGATTGACAGCCCCAAGCCTGTGCCTTTGCCGACTGGTTTAGTAGTAAAAAATGGGTCGAACAACTTGCCAATAACTTCTTGATTGATTCCCATGCCGTTGTCGGCAATCCGAATTGTTACTGTCTCGGAATTCGCACTTGTGCTAATCCGAATTCGGTTGTGACGAGCATATATTTCTTTTGAAGAATGAGTGCTGTTGTACTCTTCGAGGGCGTCGATCGCATTTACTAAAAGATTCATAAATACTTGATTGAGCTGACCTACATAGCACTCGACTTTTGGAAAATTGCCGTATTCTTTGATAATCTCAATAGCGGGACGAAGTACATTAGCTTTAATCCGGTGCTGCAAAATTAGCAAAGTGCTTTCGATTCCTTCATGAATATCTACTCGCTTCATCTGCGATTCGTCGAGTCTGGAAAAGTTGCGTAAGGATACAACTAAGTCGCGGATGCGATCGGCTCCAACTTTCATTGATTCCAAAATCTTCGTAAAGTCTTCCATTAAGTAATCGACTTCAATATCTTCGGCTGCTTCTACAATTTCCGGGACGGGATTTGGGTATTTTTCCTGGTAAAGGTGGAGCAAACCGAGCAAGTCTGTGGCGTATTCGTTGGCGTGGGTGATGTTGCCGTAGATGAAGTTAATCGGATTGTTAATTTCGTGGGCGACGCCGGCGACTAGCTGGCCGAGAGAAGAGATTTTTTCGGTTTGGATTAGTTGAGTTTGAGCTTGGTGCAACTCTTGGACAGCTTTTTCGAGCTCGGCTGCTTGCGATCGATACTGTCCCTCGGACTGCTTGAGTGCTTCCAAAACTTGGACTCGATCGCTAATGTCGGTGTGAGTTCCCACCCATTCGCGAATGCTGCCGTCTGCTGCTAAAAGGGGGACGCCCCGCACCCAGAAGTGTCTGTAGCTGCCGTCTGCGGCCCGCAAGCGGTGCTCGACTTCGTAGAGACTTTTTGTTTCTATGGCCCCCATCCAAGCTTGAATTGTGCGATCGCGGTCTTCTGGGTGCACTGCTTCTATCCAGTTGTCCTTCTCTTTCCAACTCATGCCCGTATAAGCTATCCAATCAGGCTGAGGCTTGTCGAAGATTCCGCTAGCGTTGGTCGTCCAAACCATCTGTGCGGTGGCCATTGCCAGCGATCGGTATCTTTCCTCGCTCAGACGCACAGATTCTTCGGCTTGGCGGCTGGCTGTCACGTCGCGCAAAATAGTTGTGAATATGATTTCGCCTGCCACTTCGAGTTTGGAAATAGAAACTTCGGCGGGAAATTCCGTACCATCTCGGCGGCGGGCGAAAATTTCTTTGCGGTTGCCCATTTTTCGGGCTTGTTTAACGCCACCGCCGAAATTGCTGACGAGGTGACTATGATGCGTGGCAAAAGCTTCGGGCAACAGCAGGCTCAGGGATTGCCCGATCGCCTCCGCAGCCGTCCACCCAAAAATCCGTTCTGCACCTTGGTTGAACAGGATAATTTTTTGGTCAGCATCCACAGAAATAATCGCGTCCTCGGCAATTTCTAAAATGCCGGCGAAACGAGCTTGAGACAGTTGCAGCGCCTGTTCAGCTTGTTTGCGATCGCTGATGTCGCGGGCGATCGTCGAAATGTATGCGAGTTTGCCGTCCGGTGCGGAGTGGGAGATGATAACTTGGCTGATGGGAATTTCGAGTCCCGTTCCTGACACGAAGGCTGTTTCTCCACTCCAAAAGCCCTCGGAAATAGCGGTGGCGATCGCTTGATTCAAATTGCTGCGGCCTGACGCTGGCGTGAATTCTGCAACTTGTCGCTTGGATATATCCTCGTTTTCGTCTATACCCACCATTTTTCTGCCTGCTTTGTTGATGTAAATCGCGCGTCCTTCGAGGTTGGAGATACCTACAAAATCCGGGGTCGCTTCCAGAATTGCTGCCAGACTTCTGTTGGCGATTTCGGCTTGTTTGCTCTCAGTAATATCCCGCGCGATGCTAACTATACCGCTGATCTTTCCTAACCCGTCCCGGTAAGCACTTTTTGTAGAAAGAAATATCCGCAAATTGCCTTTAACTGGCAGTTCTTCTTCGATCGCTTGCGTTGTTCCCGCTGTCATAATTGGGCGATCGGTTTTCCTAATATTGCCCGCAATTTCCGGCGGAAATAGCTCCCTGTCATCTCTGCCGATAATGTCATCTACAGACTTGCCAATTATACTGGCTCCTGCAGCATTAAGCATTAGGTAACGGCCATGAATATCTTTGACAAATAGGGCGGCGGGCGTACTGTTGATGACTGCCATCAACAGGTTATAGTTTTTTTGAAGCGCCTGCTTTGTTGTTTGAGAGTCGAAAATTTGCTGCTGCAATTGCTCGTTGGTGATTTGCAGTTGGAGAGTCCGTTTCTCAACTTGATTTTCTAAGTCTAATTTAGCTTTCCTCAGTCCCAGTTCCGCTCGATAGCGCTTCCGGTCTGCGCTGCAGAGAGTTTTTGCATTCTGCCAAATCAGAACTGTAAAAATAATCACGTTCAATACACTTAACAGCGATATCCCTACCTCCGGCGTGTAGGCTTGTAACCGATCTCCCAATAGGATGAAATAACCGACTAAAGGCGGGATAATGATTGCCCGTGGCAACAAGCGCCGCGCCATGATGCCGCCCGCGCGATCGCTCGTCATTACTGCTATCAATCCTCGCTCAGGACTGGCAAATAAAATACCGAAGCTCAGCAACATAAATGCTGCGGCAGTGTGCAAAGCCATGCCGGTATTTTTGCCAATTTGGTAAAATAAAGCTTTGTCGTAGAAATAGCCTATCAAACCCATAAAGGCAATTAAAAATGCACAACAGCTTAAAATTTGAATCCGCAAGTATTTAGGCCGACGTTCTGACAGCAGCAGCAGCGCTATTCCCAGCAATAAAAAAGCACCAGCAGTATTCGGTGCCATGCGTCCTGGTGTTCCGGGGGTTGTCAACCTGTAACTTTCTTTAAATAGCAGTTGGTCGATGCCTAAATCTAAATTAAAGCTATATTGAACTAGGGTTAATAGGCTAATTAATATAATTAAAAATGAACATACCAAAATTAAATATTTATGCTTTTTTTGATACTTTCTTGCTGTTAATTCTGGCCGCCGCCGCTGTTGGATGAATAGAGAAAACCCGCCCAAAATAAAGCACACCGCAGTATTGGCTTTCATCGTCACGAGTCCGGGCAGAATGCTTTTTAAGAGTGGCAGATCGAATATCCACCCCAAAATGACTATACAGCCGATCGCCATTACTGCAATACTCGCTTTTTTGGAAAAAGACTGGACAGCAGCCATTCGGGTTGAGGGCGTTTGCAGTTGTTGTGCTCGTTCAAAAACTTCCAATTTCTCGCTCCCTCCAATTATTGGGGTTTATACGTATCCAAGGTAACAATTAAGACTTTAGGTATATTGTCGCCCGCTATACAAAGCTGCCTAAGATTTGGTTAAAACTGCTAAGCATAAAATATGAATTATTTTATCTAACTTTAGAGAGATAGTCAAGTGAAGGTTGAAGGCTCTTATGTAAAAGGCATTCGGCAGAATTCAATAATTTTTCTTGCTGGTTAGTTAAAACACAAAATTCCTTGTTTCTTCAGCCTTGTTCCTTGTTTCTTCAGCCTTGTTCCTTGTTCCTTCAGCCTTTTTCCTTGTTCCTTGGAAATTAGCGCCCGATTCATTGGTCGGGCTGAGCGTTTTTACTCAGTCCATCGAGGCGTAATGGTAGCGGATGAATCGATCGGCAATAAGATCACTCGCATTGTAAACCGGGTGCTGCGGGTGTGGGAAATGCGATCGGCACAACAATAAGACTCGGCGGTTGAAACCGCTACTACACAAACAAAGTCCGCCTGCGCGGACTAAAGAGGGGGATATTAAAGTGGGATTTGGTAACGGTCAACAGTCAACTGACAACTGACAACTGTCAACTAACTCCCAACTTTTGAAGTGCTTCCAAAGCTTCGGTTGCTGACGGGTAACGCTGGGGGAAATGGTAAAGCACCATCTTGTCTAAAACGCGAGCCAACTCCGGGGTGACAGTTGCATTTTTCTGCCAGATGAGATTGCCTAAATTATCAACTCTGAGTTGTTTCGGGCGCATTCCTGTCAAGGCTTGAATCCCGATGAGCCCCACAGCATAGATGTCGCTGCACAATTTCGGGGAACCGATGGCTTGTTCGGGAGGAATGTAGTCTTGCTGAGTACCGCCGCGCGATTTCGTTTGACCGATGCTGTTTGGTGAAGTGTTGATTTCTTTAACTGCCCCAAAGTCAATTAATACAATCTTGCCATCTGATGTCCGCCTGATTAAGTTTTGAGGGTGAACGTCGCGGTGAATTACATCTTGTTTGTGAACAAAAACAAGCACTTCTAAGATATCTTTCAACAAAGCGATAACCTGATGTTCTTGCCAGGGTTGACCTTCGATTAGTTCTTGATACAAGGGTTGCCCTTCGATGAATTGATAGACTAAATAAAAATATCCATCTTCTTCAAAGCGAGCTAACAATTCTGGTATCCGATCGTGTTGGCCCAATCGATATAAAACGCGCGTTTCTCGATCGAATAAATGGCTGCTTCTCTCAGACTGGCTTTTGAGGCGCTTGACGAGGCACAAAGGTCGATCGGGCAAATTTTCATCTTCAGCCAGATACGTATCGCTGTACTCGGTGCTGACCAAATGTTCTCTGATTCGGTAACGCATCCGCAACAGCTTTTGCAAGATCGGATCGACAGATTTAGCGGGTTGTGTGCCTTGTACAGCTCTCATGATACAGTCCCAAAGATTTGCTCCGACTACTCTTTCTTCTTGACCGAGAATTTCTGCTTGTCTCAGTACCTTTGTCAGTTCTTTCCACAAGTTGTAGCCGACATACCGCCCCAGGTAGCCCACTGTGTACCCGCGGGCGATCGGATCGTTTTGCTGAATTTCTTGATAGGTCAAACCCCCTACAACGCCTCGAATTATCGACTGTTGCAACCGACTCAGGTGTTTTTCCGTTTGTTCGTATACCAGATTGTCCAAAAAGATTATTGCTTCTTCTACCGTCATAGTTTCATATTTTAAGTGATTTGTACAGGAGCCACGCATTTTTATCTCCATAGATTTCTGTTATATATGATTTCTCTTAAATTTGCTAGATTGTCTACTTATTGAAATATATTTTTACCAATATGACTTTTATGACTTTAGGTTATGAATTTTATGAATTGACGTTTTAAGTAGTTACTGGTACTATCTCAAATACAACTTTTAACTAGAGAGTACATTGCCAAATTAGGGTCTCGCAGATTCGGCTTTACAACTCCAAACATCAGAAACGACTGTTGTCAACTAATAGGTAAATTCATCATGTCTATCTTCAGTACCGCAACCAGCTTCCCTGTCGGCGAAGGGCCGAGTGACGTTGTTGTAGCAGATTTTAACAAAGACGGTAAGCCAGATATCGCCACAGCGAATCAAGTAACTAAAAACATCTCCATTCTGTTGGGGACAGGCACTGGCAGCTTTGGCACGGCCAACAACTTTAACATCGGCTTTACGCCCATAAGTCTGGCATTAGGGGACTTTAACAGCGACGGCAACCTCGACATAGCTTCTGTAAAGAGGGACAGCGCAGATGTAGGTCAAGTAGCCATCCTGTTGGGAAATGGCACAGGTAGCTTTGGCACTCCCACGAACTTTGATACGGGGGAAGCTGATGGGAAGTCAGATTTTGGCCGTGGTGTTGCTGCGGGTGACTTTAACAGCGACGGCAAGCTAGATTTAGTTACGATAGGCAATAACAATCTATCGATCCTGTTAGGAACTGGTACAGGCAGCTTTGGGGCTCCTACTAACCTTAATGTTAATGGGTCGAATTCGCGGTTTTTCGCCGTGGAAGACTTTAATGCTGACGGCAAGCTCGACTTAGCTTTCATAGACTCTTCTGATAATGTATCGATCCTGTTGGGGACAGGGACAGGCAGCTTTGGGACTCCTACTAAATTTAAGGCGGGGAACGATCCGATCGGGCTCGCCACAGGGGACTTCAATGGGGATAACAAGCCAGATTTAGCTGTAACAAACACCGAATCTGACGAATCTGACAACGTATCAATCCTGTTGGGGACAGGGAAAGGCAGCTTTGGGGCTCCCACTAACTTTAATGCGGGGGACTTTCCCAATAGCGTTGCTGTTGGGGACTTTAACAGCGATAACAAGTCAGACTTAGCTGTGACGAACGATGATGGTATCTCCATTTTGTTGGGAAATGGTACGGGCAGTTTTGGTGCGCCCGCCAACTTTTCGGCTGGGGAATATCCCTTTATCATTGCTGTTGGGGACTTTAATGCTGATGGCCTGACAGACTTAACTACGACAAACGATACTGAAGAATCTAGCAACGTCTCGGTTTTGCTCAACAACAACAATACGCCTGTAGTGAATTTTGGTGCTGCTACCTACAGCGGCAGAGAAGGAAACGCGAATAGGGTTGTTGATATTCCGGTGACAATCAGCAGCAGTCCCGTCAAAGATTTGACAGTCCCGATCGTAATTGACTCTAGCAGCACAGCCACCCAAAATTCAGACTACACTTTTTCACCTGCCACTGTCACATTCCGTGCAGGTACTAACACTCTCACTCAGAATGTTGCTGTCACTATCAAAGCTGACAATATCGCAGAAAACGCCGAAACAGCGGTCTTCAACTTTGGCACGATTACTGATGGGATTGCAGGTAAAACAAATCAAGCAAAATTGACGATCGCAGCTAATGATACTAATGCCATAGCTTACGCCATTGCTACTGATACTGCCAGTATGACCGAACGCAACATTATCACTACTCCCGTTACTTTTACCGTGACTCGCAGTGGAGGTATCAATGCTGCCAGCAGTGTAAATTACGCAATAGGAGGAACTGCTACAAATAGCAGCGATTACAACAATATCGGTGGCACTTCTGGAGCAACTGCTACTACTGGTCAGATTGATTTTGCTGCGGGTCAGAAATCGAAAACGATTACTCTCAATGTGTTAGCCGACACCATAATTGAAGCAGATGAAACTATTGCTGTCACCCTGTCAAATCCCACAGATCCAGGGGTAACACCAACTATTACCACTGAAACGGCTACTACTACTATCAAAAATAATGATTTGGCCGGCTTTAGGGTTAATCGAAAAGCGGTATCAACAACAGAATCTGGTGGCAAAGCAGAATTTACGGTCAAATTAAAGGCTGCACCAACTGCTGACGTTACCATCGGCTTGAGTAGTTCCAATACAGGGGAGGGAACTGTTTCGACGAATAGCTTAACTTTCACTCCCGCTAACTACAATAAACCGCAAACAGTAACGGTGACTGGTGTTGACGATTTGGTAGTTGATGGCAATATTGATTACAAAATTGTCACGGCGGCTGCTGTCAGCACCGATCCTAATTACAATAACCTTAATCCTAATGATGTCACCGTCACCAACAGTGACAATGAAACTTCGGGAATTACGGTTAATTCGACTGAGGGATTAACTACTGACGAAGATGGGAACACTGCCAACTTTGATATAGTCCTGAATACCAAACCAACTGCTAACGTGACTATCGGTTTGAAAAGTGACAAGGTTGCCGAAGGAACAGTTTCGACTAATAGTTTAACATTTACTCCTATTAACTGGAATACACCGCAAGAGGTAACAGTAACTGGGGTTGACGATCGCATTGGTGATGGTGATATTGACTACACAATTGTCACGGGTACTACTGTTAGTACCGATCCGAAATATAACAACCGAAATGTAGCGGATGTTAGCATTACTAATGAGGACAATGAGACTGCTGGTGTTTCTGTTAGTCTTACCGAAACGGAAGTTACAGAAGGCGGCGCGAATGGCAGTTACCAGCTCAAATTAAAGTCGCAGCCAACAGCCCCCGTTACCATCAATCTCACAACCAATAATCAGATTCAGCCGATCGCCCCTGTGACTTTCACTCCAAATAATTGGAATGTTGCTCAAACCGTTACGGTAAAAGCTGTTGACGATACAGTTGCCCAAGGTACAGACAGCGCTAATATTACTCACACTGCAACCAGCACTGATGCTAAGTATAACGAAATTTCGGTGCCAGGGGTGATAGTGGCGATCGACGATAACGACACTACGCCGACACCGACGCCGACACCGACACCGACGCCGACACCGACGCCGACGCCAGTTACGCCGACACCAACGCCGACGCCAGTTACGCCAGTGACGCCGACACCAGTGACGCCAGTCACCCCGACGCCAGTGACGCCGACGCCAGTCACCCCGACGCCTGCAGAAGTGACGCCGACGCCTGCAGAAGTGACGCCGACACCAGTGACGCCAGTGACGCCGACACTAGGGACGCCCCCACTGATACTTGCAACTCCAGACATTATTATTAATGTACCACTGGGATTCTTAGTCACTTGGGAAACAGGTGACGCAGCCAGATTCTTTGTCAAACTCAACAGCCCACCTACTGCTGATGTGAGTATTACTTTTAGTACCAATAATGCGGGAGAAGGAGTAATTGACAGGCCAACTGTTACCTTCAATTCTACTAATTGGAATGCAATACAGATGGTGAGTGTAAGAGGCGTTGATGATTTTGTATTTGATGGAGACCAAAATTACCTTATTATTGCCGACCCTGCTGTTAGCGCCGATCCCAATTACTCCGGGTTAACTACATCAATTGTTTCCGCTTACAATAATGACGATGACGATCCTCTTCTTGAGACGAGCGTTATTATAGGCAACGTTATTGATGGTTACATCTCCGGTGCAACCATCTTCCTAGATGCTAACAAAAATGGCATTAAAGATAGTAACGAACCATCAACTACTACTGACTTTAACGGTGCATATCAGCTCGATATTCCCTTGGAGACTTTCGACAAAAATACAAATGGGAAAATCGATGCAGATGAAGGCAATTTAGTTGCTTTTGGCGGGACGGATACTGCGACAGGTTTGCCGCTGGAAATGCCTCTTTCTGCACCTGCGGATGCTAATGTTGTCACTTTGTTAACCAGTTTGGTAACTGATTTGATGGCTGGGGGAATGACGCAGAGTGAAGCCGAGTCAAAAGTTAAATCTACTCTGTCTATTCCTGCGGGAGTTGACTTGAGCGACTTAGATCCGATCGCCTCTACAGCAAAAAATGAGCCTGGGGGCGTTGAAACTCTAGTCGCCATGACAAAAGTCCACAACGTCATCACCCAAACCAGCAGCCTCATAGACGGTGCATCTACGGCGGACAATGCTGCGATCGTCAAAGCTGTTGTCGGGGCAATTAACAGTAAAATTAAATCCGGTGGTTCCCTGGATGTGAGCGATGCGGCACAGGTAGAAAGCATTATCGAGCAATCTGTTGCCAAGGTCAAAGAAATTGACACCAATCTCAACACTGAAAAACTTTCCCAAATTGCCCCGGAAGCTGCGAAGGTAATGGCTGAGGCAAATCAAAGCACGGATAAAGTTAAATCTAACTTTTTGCCTGAGTTTATTCCCTCGGAAATTGCCAAAGTCCAAAAGGTGACATTAGGTGAAAGTTCGATCGCCCTCGAAGAAGCGGCGGCTGGCACAAAACCAATCGCACAGGTAGTTTCCGAAAATACAGGCGAATTTTTAACGGCCAAAATTCAAGGTAATCCAGCACCTTCTCAACCTGCTGTTCCGGTTGTACAAGGTGATGTGGAACTTGTCAATAATTCTCCTGAAATTCTCGGTGATGAGGGCAAAAATCTTGTCGGTACTGATGATAGCGATACTTTAATCGGCGGCAGCGGTAACGATTTTATCAGTGCCAGAAAAGCTAGTGATTCCCTCGATGGTGGCAGCGGTAATGACAGCATTTACGGTGGCCGGGGACTAGATATGCTGACAGGTGGCAGTGGATCTGATATCCTATTTGGAGGCCGCGGTGCTGACAGTTTGGACGGCGGTATCGACAATGACAGTTTGTACGGTGGCAAGGGAGATGATACTTTGCTTGGCGGTTTGGGAGATGATTTTTTCAGCGGCGAAAATGGCAACGATTTTCTGACAGGAGGTAGCGGGATCGATCGCTTTTTGTTAACTCCAGGTGGCGGCTCGGATACGGTGCTTGATTTTGAGGTGGGTATCGATAAATTTGCGATCGATAACAGTTTGAATTTCCAGCAGTTAGAAATTAGTCAAACTGCGGGAGGAACGCTGCTGAAATTGGCCTCAACTAATCAACTTTTGGCAACAGTCACTGGGTTGAATAGTTCGATTACTGAATCGGATTTTGTGTTGGTTTAGAGCCAACTCCAGCGTAGGGGCAATCCTGTGATTGCCCTTCTCAATGAGGTAGGCACTAAAAACGAATCATTTGTTAAATCACTTTTACTGGGAGGAGCATCATGTTTAAATTTGGAAAAATGACCCTAGTATTCATCACCGCATCTGTTGCTGTTTTGCAGCCAGCTTTTTCAGCTAGCGCCCAAGAAACCAGCAGCGAATTCAGGCAACTGCAAACCTTATTAGAAGCTAAGAAATGGGACGACGCCGATCGCGAAACCGTCTCTATACTCCGCAACAACCCCACGTCTTGTCCTAACCTCCGCGCGATCGACCAATTGTGGATGCAACACAGCAATAATAAATACGGCTTCACTCCGCAGTTAGAGATTTGGCAACAGACGGGGAAGGGTTTAAATTGTCAAACTTGCGAAGAAGAAATTAAAGAATTTAGCAGAAAGGTAGGATGGAAACTTGACTCGCGAGACATTCCTCTGCTAGGGGATTTTCCCGCTCAGTACCCAACTGTTGCTGCATTAGGTTGGCAAAGCTACGTTGGTAGAGATACAAGTTTTTTTGGCGATCGGCGTAATACATGGCAAGCGTCGAAAGTTCAAGGTCATAACTTGTTCTCTACTTTTGCTAATTGCGGCAAGTAATATCAAATCCGTTAGCATCGGAATAGTAAATTCCAGTTCACTGTTCACTGTTGACTGTTCACTGTCAACCGTCAACCGTCAACCGTCAACCGTCAACCGTCAACATCATTCCGGTGTAACCGGAAATGATATAAGTAGACAAACCTAAAAAAACAGAATACTCAGATACCCGACTTCTTAAAGAAGTCGGGTATCTAAAGCGCGAGGTCGTTTTACGTTCTTTTGCTTTCATACTTCTGCTTCTTTTAAAAAGCTGGTTTTGCTGAATACAGGTATGAATTAAAAATTTCCCAATTGCTATGGGCCAAGTATGGTGAGTTTTGTAACGTTGGAGAAAAGTTTATTCATACCGTAAATCAGCAACGCCATTTATAGAACACAGGCAAGATGTCTGTTCCACAAATATAGAATAAGAAATAACAATCAACTGTCAACTGTCAACTGTCAACTGTCAACTGTCAACTACTTAATCTTATTTACATAGCCCCACAAACTATAATCGCGACTCAACCAACCCCGGAAAAAAGCCATCTGAGTCGGATCTTCTTGCACCCTTTTGTAGCGGTAAATAATTCGTTCATTAATCATTTGCAGTGCGGTATTTTTGTTATTTGCCCCTTTCAGCGCTTCCTTGGTGCGCGGGTCAAAAACTCCCGTTTGCGGCAATCCTAATGCTTGCTGAAGAAAGGTAATTGAGTTATTAATACCGAAATTAACGGCGGTGTCAAACATGACGATCGCCAAAGCCGGCTGCATCGTGCCCGAAAGGCTCGAATCCCAGTAATATTTATAAATTTCTAGGAGCTCTGCTTCCGACATCTGCGTCACGTCGAGGGGCGGAAGCCCACGACTGTAGCGGTAGGCGTTGTATTCCGTTTGCAAGACGCCCCGATAAGTTCTGCCACCCTTATCGGCAGGGTGATTGCTGAATCCACCCTCAAAATATAGGGTGAAATAAAGAGCAGTTTGAAATAATTTCTGCCGAAAGCTGGCTGTCTGCTGCTGCTGTGCGAAAGTCTTTTGGGCAAAGGGTAAGGGGATTGCTAAGGTTAACAAGAGTATCCCCAGCAGGAGGTTTGGTTTCCACTTGATGTTATGTTGGCGCTGTGTCGCTTGCTTGTCGCTCATAAATTCTCTGTGACGATCGCCCGTAATTCCGCTAAAACTGCTACTCTGCAAAATAATATAGATTCAACCTTTAACTTGATAGCACAGATAGGCCGCAAAATGAATTCCGATTTTCGCAACCAATCCGAAACACCCCAATTTGAAGATGCTGCATCGCTGACAGTGGCTGCAGAAACCTATTACTCTCAAGGCAATTTAGCAGCAGCCGTCGCTGCTTGTCGCCGAGCTCTGGAATTGCAACCGGATTGGGCGGCGGCTTACGTGACAATGGGCAATGTGCAGCAAGCAAGCGGCCAAATTGAGGAAGCGATGCGGTTTTATTCCGAGGCGATCGCTCTGAATCCCGATTTTGCTGAGGCTTATGCTAATTTGGGCAGTATGCTCTACAAACAAGGGCTTTTGGTGGAGGCGGTTGTCAATTATGAAAAGGCGATCGAACTTAAACCGAATTTGGCTGCTGCTTACTGGAATTTGGCAGGGGCACTGAAACAGCAGGGGCAGCCGGATGCAGCGGTAGCATACGAGCAAAAAGCTCTCGAACTCAATCCCCACCTTGCTGAGGTAGATTTTCACTTAAATTTAGGAGATAAATTAGCGCGGCAAGGGAAGTTAGATGAGGCGGTGGCTGCATGGCAGCGGGCGATCGCATTCAAACCCGATTTAGCCGAAGCATACTGTCAAATTGGCCGAGTTTTGCGCCACCAGGGCAAATTTAAAGATGCAATACCCAACCTTCAAAAAGCCCTAGAAATTAAACCGGATTTTATTGCTGCTCACCAAAATTTGTGCGACATCCTCATAGATACTAGCAATTTAGCTGCCGCGCGGCAAGCCGTACACCAATACAGCCAAATGTGTGCCGAAACCGATCCAATTATGACCGCGATTTACTTCATCAGCACCTATCAAGTGTCGGGATTAAATCAAATTGCGGGCGATCGATTTTTAGAGCTAGAGTCGTACTTGCAGCACAACTTAGAAACCGCTAACCCGGTGGAAATTAAATCGCTTTATGCAAACTTGTTATTCAGCACGCCCTATTTGCGAGATGACTTGGCAGCCAACTCAAAACTTGACAGATTAATTGCCCAAAAGTATATCGAACAATGTATTAAACCTAATTTTTCTCAACCCGCCAATTACAGTTTCAAACCAAGTGTCCCATCCAGCCCGTTAAAAATCGGCTTTTTGTCCAATCACTTTAGCCGCCATTCTGTAGGTTGGTGCAGCGCTGACATCATTCGCGAATTGTCTGACATCACACCCCATGTGTATTTGTACGCTTCCGAAAGAATTATTCCTGACGATCGCACTCAGCAATTTGAAAGTTTTGGCAAACTGACTTTTCCCACAACCTACCCGAACGGACTTGCCAATTCTGCCGAAATTATCGACCAAATTCAGCAAGATGAATTGGACGTTTTAGTTGATTTAGATTCTCTCAGCGTACCAGTTCACGCTGACATTCTCTACCAAAAACCCGCACCAGTTTGTGTTTCTTGGCTGGGATTTGACGCCCCTTACATATCGCCGGAAAATTACTTTCTTACAGACGGGCACTCGCACCCAGCAGGGCAAGAAAAATATTATGACGAACAGCTAATTAGGATGCCTGATTCCTTTGTAGCGGTGTCCGGTTTTCAGAGATATGGAGTCGATCCAGTTGCATTGAGAAGGTCGCATCGGATCGGCTTGGATCAGATAGTTTACCTGTGCGTCAGTCCCGGCAGAAAATTCAATAGCGAGTTGGTAAAAGCACAAATTGCGATTCTCAAAGAAGTGCCGAACAGTATCTTAATTCACAAAGCTTTAGGGGATGCAGCAGTGTTTGAGGGTGCGTATCACCAAGCTTGCGAAGCTGAGAAAGTGAGCAAGCACCGAATTAAGTTTTTGCCGAGGTTTGCTACTGAGGAAGAACACAGAATTATCTATTTGCTGGCAGATGTTTTGTTAGATTCTTATCCTTACAACGGAGGAACTCAAACTTTAGAGGCTTTGTGGTCTAATTTGCCGGTGGTGACTCGC
Source organism: Microcoleus sp. T2B6 (assembly GCF_036700475.1). Lineage (NCBI taxonomy): Bacteria > Bacillati > Cyanobacteriota > Cyanophyceae > Oscillatoriales > Microcoleaceae > Microcoleus > Microcoleus sp. T2B6. The sequence continues at coordinate 41,440 of NZ_JAUBOZ010000064.1, forward strand.
ACAGGAGAGCAATGTTTGTCGAGAATGGGTTATTCGTTTTTGCAGACTTTGGGAATTGAAACAGGCGTGGCTTTGTCTTGGTCGGAATATGTGGAAGTGGGTGTAAAATTGGGCAAAGAACGTGAATTTAGAAATGCAATTAAAGCACAGTTGGTGAAATCTAAAGATTCCGCCAATTTGTCGCCGCTGTGGAATCCGAAAAAGTTTGCTGGTGATATGTATGCGGTGTTTGAAAAATTGTGTAAAATAGGATAAATGCTGGCTAGTGACTGCTGATAATGACCGAAAGCATCCAGGATACCCGCCACGTGATTCATCCGTCCAGAAATAAAAAACCTGTATCCGATGAAACTTGCCCCCCGACTTTATCCGTGGGGTCAATGCTTGAATCTAAAATCTAAAATCTAAAATCTAAAATCTAAAATCGATTGACTGCTGACTACTGACTAATGACTACTGACTAATGACTTCAACACTGCCAACTATTAAGTTTTTGAAACAGCCGACTTCGGAAGCTTGGGTGCAACAGGCGATCGCCCATTTGGATACAATCTTATTAGACCATTCTCACTGCGAGCGGAAAGCGGCGGGAGTAGCGTTAAATTTAATGTTTCGCTACCCAGCCCGCGAAAAATTGGTGAGGATGCTAACGGCGATCGCCCGCGAAGAATTAGAGCATTTCGAGCAAGTCAACCAGCGGTTAGAACAGCGCGGCATTGCTTTAGGCCCTTTGGCTGCACCTCCCTACGGTGCCGGTTTGTCCGCCCAAATTCGCAAGCAGGAACCGGAGAGACTTTTGGATTCTTTGTTGGTTTCTGGTTTGATAGAAGCGCGCAGTCACGAACGGTTGGGGCTGCTGGGCGATCGCTGTCCCGACGCCCAATTAGCTAAATTTTACCGCAGTTTGATGGCTTCGGAAGCTCGCCATTACGGTGTATATTGGATTTTAGCAACAACTTATTTCGATCGCACTCTTGTGATTGACAGGCTGGAGGAATTATCATTAGTAGAGAGCGAGTTGCTGGCAAGTCTTCATCCCGAACCGAGAATTCACAGTTAAAATCTAGGTGCATTTAAAGACTGTAAAACCCAAAAAATGAGTAATTTTACAGTTGCTAAAGTCAAAAAATAAATATACGTTGCAACAACCAATGAAAACCCAACATCTGGATTTTTTAATTCGTTCCTGGGAAACGCGCGATCGCGCTGAGGCGTTCTATTTAATTAGAGATGTTTTAGCAGAGTACGGTTTAAAATGCGAACCTCACGGGGCCGATCGAGATGTCTATGATGTAGAACTTCATTATCATAATCAAGGCGGTGAATTTTGGGTAGTTGAACGGCAGGATAAAATAGTGGGTACAGCCGCTTACTATCCGATTGAGCGCGGAAATAATGCTGTGGAAATTCGCAAAATGTATATTTTGCCAGCAGCAAGAGGACAGGGTTTGGGGAAATTTTTACTGCAAGAATTGGAAAGTAAAATTATAGCTCGCGGCTTTGAGGAAATTTGGATAGAAACTGCTAGCATTCTCAAAGAAGCTGTGAAAATGTACGAAAATAGCGGATATCTACCGACAACTGGTGTGGAGACGCAAAGGTGCGATCGGGTTTACGTAAAATCTCTAGGTATAAAAAAAGTACAATAAGGTTTGTGAAAACAATGATTAATTTACTCAGTTTCAATCAACAGTTGATTGAAACTGAGTAAATTAATCTAGGAGGAAAACACATGACTATCACCACAGAAAACTCTCACTCTCAAAATCATGCTACCAACAAATTGCTAGACGGCCCTAAAGACGCTAGATTTGTTCAGACAGTGCGGGGAATTTTAAATCCTCTGTATTATTTAGATAGTAATTCTCAACGCTACGGCGACCTTTTTACCAGCGAATTCAGCAACTTTCCGCCGCAAGTAATTATTAGCAATCCTCAAGCTATTCAAGAAATTTTTACATCCGATTCCAAACTCTTTGAATCCAGTACGGGAAACCAGATAACGCTACCTTTAGTAGGCTCGAATTCGTTATTGTTGTTAGATGGCGATCGACATTTGCAGCAGCGCAAACTTTTAATGCCACCTTTTCACGGTGAACGGATGAAAGCTTACGGACAAATCATCCGCGATACAACCGAAAAAGTAATTAATAATTGGACTCCTGGTAACTCGGTAATCGCGCAATCAACTATGCAGGAGATTTCCTTGGAAGTAATTTTACACGCTGTTTTTGGGCTGAGCGAAGGAGAACGCTACCAGCAAATTCAGCAACTAATGATTAATATGTTCAGCCTGTTTAGCAATCCATTAAGCGCTACCTTTTTGTTTATCAAGTCGTTGCAAAAAGATTTAGGTGCTTGGAGTCCTTGGGGAGGATTTCTGCGACAAAGACAGCGTTTAGATGAACTGCTTTATCAAGAAATCCGCGCTCGCAAAACTCAGTCTGAACCATTGGGCGAAGACATCCTGAGCTTGTTAATTTCCGCTCGTGATGAAGCAGGAAAGCCGATGAGCGACGTTGAATTGCGGGATGAATTAATGACAATCTTATTCGCCGGACACGAAACTACAGCCACAGCTTTAGCCTGGGCTTTGTATTGGATTCACTACATCCCAGAAGTCCGTGAAAAAATGCTGCAAGAACTCAATTCTATTGATGTCGAAAATTGCGAGCCGACGGAAATAAGTAAACTCCCGTATTTGAATGCTGTCTGTTGCGAAACGCTGCGGATTTATCCGATCCTATTTTTTGCATTTCCGCGCCTTCTGCAAGCTCCGATGCAGTTAATGGGTTATAATATTCCCAAAGGAATGGTACTTTCTACCTGCATTTATTTGGTTCACCACCGACCGGATATTTACCCGGAACCAAAACGTTTTAAACCCGAACGTTTTCTAGAAAGGCAATTTTCGCCTTACGAATATTTGCCGTTTGGAGGAGGGAACCGCCGCTGTATTGGCACGGCATTCGCAATGTTTGAAATGAAGTTAGTATTGGCGAAAGTGCTGTCACGATACTCTTTAGAACTTGCAGAAAATCGTCCGGTTTTGCCAGTGCGCCGCGGTTTGACAATGGCACCCGCTGGTGGTGTGCCTCTCGTGGTAAAGGCGAGGATTTGAATCTTAGGAATGAGAATTAAATAACTTCCACAAGTTTGTGGGATGGGCGTCCCGCCCGTCCAAAAAGGACGGGCGGGAC
>NZ_JAUBOZ010000065.1:0-35657 GCF_036700475.1 Microcoleus sp. T2B6
TTTAGAAGGTTTTTTTAGTTATTTAGTAATGCACAAATTTAGGTGTTTGTCAAATTAATTTAGATGCGTTTACCCTGTTTGTATTGGCCGCGGTTGATAATGGATAAAGTCAGAGTTTCTCCATGCTGGAATAGAATTATCGCAGGATTGAGAAAGAGTTTATTAATCTCGCGGACAATGCCGTCAAGCTGTTCGCTAGTGTAGGTTCTACGCCTCAATTCTATTGCGAAAAACAAGTAGGAGGAAATGAAAAACGTATTTTCTCCCTTAGCTCTTGTCTTCAAGGATAATTTTAGCTGGTCATCACCCGCAATTTCATCCCAAGTGAGCTGAAATAAAAAATCAACAGTCAGCCATTCATTTAAGAGAGCTTTTTGATGATTTAGTTTTTTATCACTATCAAAGTTGGAAATAAAATTATCCGAGCTATTAGGATAAAACGGAAGAGTTTTCTCACTTCGGTAGCCAAGAGTAAAGAACAAATTACGGGCGTTATCCGCTAGTTTCCCCTTGGCCAAACTACTTAAACCTTCATTAATAGATGCTTTGGCTTGTTGTTCGCTGACGCTCATTTAATCACCAGCCAGGTAATCAGTTCAAAATCAGTTGTTGCTTTAACCTGATGCGCTTGCTCAACCAACACAGCACTGCGGCTAGACAGCAAATTTCCGATGAGCCGCTTGTTGTAAATACCTGCAATGGAATCAACCGCGCGCTTAAGCAAATCGTTATACAAACTCATATCAAATCCGTTATTAGTTTGTCTATCGAACAAGTTGCACAACTCTTCATAGGGAACAGTACACCCCGCGCACAGCAACTGATATATTTCAAGTATTTGTTTGGGTTGAGCAAAAGTTAATCGCACTTCCTTATTTTCTCGAACGTAAACTAAAAAGTATGGTTGCAGCGGGTTGACGGTTTTATTATCAAGACAATCGCCTTTTTGTTTGAGGCAAAAAATTACGCCAGGAGCAATTATCGGGTACTCCGAGTTAGTTGGAACTACTGCATAGAGTCCTAAAGGAGCATCTTGCAGTAGTTTGCGGTTGCTCTCAATGTATTTGGCTAGTTCCATTCGGAAATCATCGAGAGTGAATTCCGTTAGGGCTACACTCTCCGTGAAATCTTCGATATCCAGCACCTCATCTTTCAATCGCAGCAACTGCTTGTCGCGGTATTTCAAATCACTTTCAATCAGTTCTTGAATTTCCTTTGCCTCCAGTAGGTTATCTTCAAATGTACCAGCCATGTCCGCTAAAGCCATCCGTGCTTCTACTCGATTTTTCAGATTGATGTATTGATCCAAGTCCTCTGTCGGCCAAAAATTAATTAATTGTACAGTGTGGTTGGGGCTGCCAATGCGATCGCACCTACCGAACCGCTGGATAATCCGGACTGGGTTCCAGTGTATGTCGTAGTTAATCAGATAATCACAATCTTGTAAATTTTGCCCTTCGGAAATACAATCTGTGGCAATTAATAAATCAATCTCGCCGTCTTGCTGCATAGATGGAATTTGGGCCCGTTTCTTGGCGAAAGGCGAAAAATTTGTCAGGATGTGATTGAACTCGTTTTTGCCAAAGGTAGTCTTATTTGCCGCCGAACCCCCAGTCACCAAAGCTAGGTTGATTTTCAATTCTACTCTTGCCCATTCCCGCAATCCTTCGTAGAGATAGACTGCCGTATCTGCAAAGGCAGTAAAGACTAAAACCTTGCGATTTGGTTGGCCATGCTTGTTAGTTGTAGGATGCTTAACTTTCTCGGCGATCAGTTCTTTTAGCTCAGCCAGCTTGGCATCGCGTTCAACAGAAATGCTTTGGGCAGAATGGTAAATTTTTTTAAGCTGTTCCTTGTCGCGTTTCAGGTCTTTTAACCAGGTTTCGACATCGAGGTGCACCATTTTAACTTTTAGCTTGCCAACCTCCCACGCCGCTCGTAAATCCTCGTCTTCTTCTGCCTCTAACTCTAAATAGTTTAAATCAATTTCCGCGTTTTCGTCTTGCCAATTCCTGAAGGATTCGAGTCGTTTTTGTAACTCGGATATTTTGTCAATAGTCCGCTGCATTGTGATAGCGAAGGAATTCACCGAGCTTTCCAGGCGTTTCAAAAAATTAACCTTTATCATGCCGATCAGAGAGCGTTCCCGATCGCTCTGTTTGAAGTTTTGCACTCTTTTATTTTCATACACCGAACGGTAGGGCGGCAGGACATATTTTGAAGGGTTGAATAGCGAGAGTTGATATTTAGAAATTTCGCTGTTAAGCTGTTCGTAGGACATGAACTCACCCTTTAGGTCAATCTCAGGAAATACCGAGATGGGTTTGAGCCGTTCAGGAAAGCCGCCTAATTGGGCGATCGCATCTTTATAGTATTTTTGAATGTGCTTGCGCGATCGGGCGATCGTCAATTCGTCAAGCAGTTTGAAGAAAGCAGAACTAAGTTCTTCCAGCAGTTCGCTAGTTTTGCGATCGCGACTTTTCTTGGCCCACTTGGTAAATTTCCCCTGAGCATCAGCTAGTGTATCGCGCAGACTGGCAATTCCCAGCGATTCCCCAAACGCAGCATCGCGACCTTCTGTGATAAAATAAAGTTGATTCCGCAAATCCTTTAAATCATTGTTAACCGGAGTTGCTGATAAGAGTAACACCTGAGTTTTGACACCGCTCTTGATAATATCATCCATCAGCCTTTCGTAACGACTCTTTCTAATTAGATTGCCAAATTCGTCCCGTTTGCTCTTGATGTTGTTGCGGAAATTGTGGGATTCGTCAATAACTACCAAGTCATAGTTACCCCATTTAATCGTTGCTAAATCAATGTCCCCAGACCTACCGGAATCGCGGCTCAAGTCGGTGTGAGATAAGACTGCATAGTTAAAGCCGTCTTTAAGAAAAGGATTCAGTTCGCTATTGTTCTGTGCTAGATATACAGTCCAATTCTCGCGGAGTTTTTTGGGACAAAGAACCAAAACTGTTCCTTTATTGCGAAGTTCAAAATATTTGATCACCGCTAGAGCTTCAAATGTTTTACCTAAACCAACGCTGTCAGCAATAATACACCCGTTATATCGTCCGATTTTATTGATAGCAGCCTTAACTCCGTCTTTCTGAAATTCAAATAGGGAGTTCCAAATTTCTGTATTAAAAAAGTGTAACTGTTCGCTGAGAATATCGTTTTTTTCTAGGTCATCGAGGAAAGTCTCGAAGATATGAAACAGAGTTTTGTAGTAGATAAACTCAGGAGTATTATTCTGGTAAAGTTGCTCTAGGTATAGCAGCACATCTTGTTTGACATCTTCGATTAGTTCGGCATCATTCCAGAGTTCATCAAACCAGGCTTTAAGGTCGCGGGTATCGCGTTTACTATCTACTTCTAGATTGAGTTCAATATTGTTGTTTTTCCTACCTAATCCCAGTCCCCGCACGGTAAAATTAGAACTGCCCGTAATAGCATTTTCAGTTCCGTTATGAGCAATGTGATACATTTTGCCGTGCAGTAAATTAGATTGCTTGACCGACCGTATCTGGACTTTTTTCTCAATCCATTCTGCACATTCTTTCGCAACCCGCTTTTGCTGCAACCGATTCTGTAGCTGCAAGCCCTCATCCTCAATTTGGAAAGCCTTTTTATCAGTTTTTCTTGGATCAAGTGACTTGATGAAGCGCGGTTCGCCAAAGAGAAATTTCAAGCTTTTAATACTTAGAAGTTGTTCTTTCAAAGCATCAAAAGCATAAATTGTAAAGTAAGCAGAAACAATTGACAAGGTTGAGTTTTCCTCAACCTTGGCTTTCAAAAAATCGCCCACAGTACCCCGGCGGCGGTTGTCTCTAATTGCCGACTTTGGGAGAGAAGCATCATCCTGTGACATAGCCTACCTTTATGCGGTTGTTGCACTAGGCTATATTCTACATCTTCCACAATTCTCAAGAACAGGCTTTCCGGCCTGTTCCACAACACATACCGATATTGTACAATCAACTTCGCAAACGCCCTGACCTGAGAATGCTAATAATCAACCAAAAACCCAAAAAACTCGCCGCCCCAAACAAACCCGTGCTCAGAAAAGATAGCTGAGGAGTTTGTGCGTTAGAAGAAATAATTGCCGCCCCGACAATCAGCGAACCCACGACAATACTAAAAGAAAGTCGGTTCGCAGAATCCCCCAGAGTGCGACGCAGCGGATCGAGTTCTTTTAGTGTCAAGTTCCACTTCAAAGTTTCCGAAGTAACTCGGTCTAAAAGCACTTCCACCTGTCGCGGAGATTGCAAAGATAAGCTTTTGAGATCCAGCGCAGTTCTCAACAAAGCTTGTATCGGGTCATCTCCGAATAACTGACGCCGAAACATATCGGTCATCAGCGGTTTCACCTGCTCTACAATATTAAACCTGGGATTAAAAGAACGCGCCAGTCCTTCCAAATTAGCTAGAGTTTTTGCATACAAACCGAGATTGCTGGGCAGCCGAATTTTATTTTTGCGGGTGATTTCTAGCACCTCATAAAAAATTTCCGACAAGTTCATTTGCGACAAGCTGACATTGTAATACTTGCGTAGCATTCGAGCCAAATCGTTCTCTAGATTAACTAAACTTGTCGGCTGAGCAAATTCTGCCATTTCCAAAGTTAATTGAGCGCAGCGCTGAGCGTCTAAATCGACAATTGCCAGCAACATTTCTGTCAAATTCTGCTGAGTGCGCGGGTCTAATCTGCCGACCATGCCGCAGTCCAGCAAAGCTATCCGGCCATCTTTGAGATAAAATAAATTGCCGGGATGCGGGTCGGCGTGAAAGAATCCGTCGATATATAACTGCTGGAAGAAAACGCGGCAAAGCAGCGTTGTAATTTCTTCGCGTTCGGCATTTATATCTCCTTTCTGGCGAATTCCTTGCAAGTCGCCTAGCAAAATTGGGACTCCGTTCAGCCACTCCATTACTAAGAGTTTTTTTGTAGTCAACTCCCAGTTAATTTCTGGTAAGACAACTTGTGTGGGGTCAAACCATTTACTTTTAGATAAATTGCGGCGCAGTTCGTCTGTGTAGCTGGCTTCTTGAATGAAGTCTAGTTCTGCACGCAGGGCGATCGCAAATTCTTCAGCTAGGGCGACAATATCGTATTGTTGACCGAAGTCTGTGAGCATGACAAGTTCTGCCAAACCTCGCAGTACGGCGATGTCTTGTTCGATGACAATATCAATACCGGGGCGCTGAACTTTGAGGGCGACTTCGCGGCCGTCTTTTAAAGTAGCTTTGTGGGTTTGGGCGATCGAACCTGCAGCGATGGCTTCGGTGTTAAATTTGGCGAAGGTATTTTCGAGAGATTGTGTGAGTTCCTGGCGGACGATTGCTTCTACTTGCGACCACGGTACGGGCGGCACTTCCGCTTGTAGCGTGGAGAGAGTTTCGATATAGCTGGCCGGCAAAAGGTCAGGACGGGTGCTCAGCAATTGTCCTAATTTGACAAAAACTGGGCCTAATTGGACGAGGATGTTGCGGAGAACTGCTGGAGTTGGGAGACTGGGTGCGTCGGTTTTGCGGCCGGTTAGGAGGCTTTTCATGTAGTCCCAACCGTTGCGGAAGACGACCTCTAGAATTTCTCCTTTGCGAGAATTGTTTTGAACTAGGCTAAACAAGGGGCCTCCGGGTCGATCGGGTTTAAGGGCTATATAACTACTAGGATAGCGCTGTTGACCGGGCTGACCAGTGTCTTGGGGAATAACTTGGGCGAAAGGGTGGGAATGCGCGTGAGAGCTTTGGGGTGCGGGGGGCGATCGGTTTTTGGCCGTGGCATTAATCCTCATGGTAATATACAGTTAAAGCAGACATGATATTTTTATAATTAAATTTATTAACTTGAAAAGATGTGTCAAAGAATTGAATGAGTAAGTTATTAAAAACCAGATTCTCAATGTTTTTAATATCGTATAAGAGACATGATTGCCATCCCATTTCCTGCCAACTCGATCGAATTATCCATCAACTTAACTGACGAGCAATTTTTTCAGCTTTGTCAGCACAACCGCGATTATCAATTTGAACGTACAGCATCAGGGGAATTAATTATTATGCCACCGACAGGCAGTGAAACTAGCAGGCGTAATGCCGATTTAACATCTCAACTCCGAGTCTGGAACCGTGAAACTAAACTGGGAGTAGTTTTCGACTCTTCGGGAGGCTTTACACTCCCGAATGGTGCCGATCGCTCTCCTGATGCCTCTTGGGTCAAAAAAGAACGCTGGGATGCTTTAACACCGGAGCAAAAAGACAGTTTTGCTCCTTTGTGTCCTGATTTTGTTGTTGAGTTGCGTTCTCGGACTGATTCCTTGAAGAAACTTCAAGAGAAAATGCAAGAATATATAGAAAACGGTGCTAAATTGGGTTGGTTAATTGACAGGCAAAATCGGCGGGTAGAAATTTATCGCCCCGGTCAAGATGTTGAAATTATCGAAAATCCTGCCACTCTATCAGGGGAAGATGTACTGCCTGGTTTTGTGTTGAATTTAGAAGAAATTATGTAAATAAAGTAAATAGTAAGGCCCAACACAGATTCAAAAACGAATGCCTGGATAAACAGTGATGAATAGTTGGTGTATCCGCCTTCAGAATCCGTGTCGTGCTGCCTCATTTCACCCTCACAATAAATCTTTCAATTTATCATCTTCTCCCAACACCTTAATTACCTGTTTAATCTCCTGCGTCCTGTCCTTTTTCACAATCAAAGTCACATTGCCATCTCTGACAACTACCACATCTTCTAAACCAATGGTGACAATCACCTCATTCTCATCGGCTGCATAAAAAATGCCACCTTTCGTATCAATTCCGACGTGTTTTGCTAACTCCACATTCGGTTTGTCTCCTTGCAGCAAACGGCCGATCGCATTCCAATCTCCCAAATCGTCCCAGCTAAAGCCTACGGGCAGAACACAAGCTTTTTGCGTCTTCTCCATCAGCGCGTAATCGATGCTAATTTTGGGTAATTCCGAGTAAGCCTGCGCGCCTTTTGCTTCCAAAGCAGCCATCATTTCCGGTACATGATTTCGCAATTCTGTCAAAACTGTTCCGACTCGAAATACAAAAATTCCGCCGTTCCAACTAAACTTGCCGCTGGCTACAAATTCTTCAGCAGTTGTGCGATCGGGCTTTTCCGTAAACCTCGCCACCCGATAGGCCGGAAAACCCCCAAAACTGCCAATTTCCTCACCTTGTTCGATGTAGCCGTAGCCGGTGGAAGCATAACTCGGTTTTACTCCCAAAGTGGCGATCGCATCCTGATTTTTCGCCAACTCGGCCGCCGCCTCCAAAGTCTTGACAAACTCCTGTGGTTCCCCAATCCAGTGATCCGCCGGGAAAAAACCCACCACCGCATCCTCACCGTAACGCTTCGCAGCTTCTATAGCAGTCCAGGCCACCGCCGGCGCAGTATCCCGGCCCTCCGGTTCCGCCAGCAAATTCTCAGGAGGTAACAGCGGCAACTGTTCGCGGACTCCCGCAGCCAACATTTCCGACGTTACCACCCACAAATCGTCCCAGCCGTTACCTAATGTTAAGAGTCTTTCCGCTGTAGCTTGCAGCAAACTCTTGCCGCTACCGTCGAGACTCAAAAACTGCTTGGGCCGCTGTTTGCGACTTAGTGGCCAGAAACGTTCGCCTTTACCGCCGGCGAGTATTACGGGAATTAAGGTTTTGGTCATGGTTTGAAGTTTAAGGGTTCTGATCTATTTTGCTCGACAGCTTATAATTATGGAGAGAATTGTGACTGTCTGCGGGTTTTGGGGGGGAGGTATATTTTTGGGAAAATTGCGTCTGTTGCTGGGTGTAAAAATCGAGGGGTTAATTTTTTGGGCTGTAATCCAATTTCTGTAAGGGTTTGATGCCAATTCCTGGGGCAAACGGCAGACGCAATTGCTGAAACCATTATATGATAAGGGTTTGAGGGGTAAAGTTTAAATAGGGTATTGACAGGTCGGAGGCTGAAATGATATTTTTGCTAATACAGACGCAAATGAACGTTGAAAACCAAATACACCAAGGCTTCTGGAACGGGCATTCGGCCGCAAAATGCCTAAAACCCTATCAGGGATTGCTGAAAAAATGTGGCGCCGCTACAAGGAGAATGTTAAGTTCGGCCGCAAAATGCCTAAAACCCTATCAGGGATTGAAACAAGTTCAATCTCACTCATGCTTCCTCCAAAAGCCGCAAAATGCCTAAAACCCTATCAGGGATTGAAACATAATGATATCATACCAAGAAGAAGGATAACATACTATGGCCGCAAAATGCCTAAAACCCTATCAGGGATTGAAACCAGTGGATGTTCACTGAACACAAATGGAAAGCTTAAGCCGCAAAATGCCTAAAACCCTATCAGGGATTGAAACTTCATTGTCTTTCCAGTAAAACTCCTATTTTACAATCACGCCGCAAAATGCCTAAAACCCTATCAGGGATTGAAACAACAACCCATACACAGACTTATCACCTCGCTCTTGCCGCAAAATGCCTAAAACCCTATCAGGGATTGAAACACACTTGATACTTCAGGCACAATAATGGTTGCAGGGCCGCAAAATGCCTAAAACCCTATCAGGGATTGAAACCGAAATTTCGGACACTTTTGATAGACTGGCGACAGCCGCAAAATGCCTAAAACCCTATCAGGGATTGAAACGAAAAACTTGAGTCAGAACACACAGAAAATACCCAAAGCCGCAAAATGCCTAAAACCCTATCAGGGATTGAAACATTGCTTCCTCTGTATCTTGGTTTGCGGGTGTCAGGCCGAGCCGCAAAATGCCTAAAACCCTATCAGGGATTGAAACCAGAGGGCGAGCGTTCAAATCAGCTAGCTAAAATTGCCGCAAAATGCCTAAAACCCTATCAGGGATTGAAACAAGAAAAAAGAGTCAGAAAAACGCTCATCTGTATCGCCGCAAAATGCCTAAAACCCTATCAGGGATTGAAACGAAATGTCAACGCCGTCCTGTAGCAGCGGGGTAGCCACGCCGCAAAATGCCTAAAACCCTATCAGGGATTGAAACGAAATTTGAGGGAAGCCCCGAAGTTAACCGGGGCCGTGCCGCAAAATGCCTAAAACCCTATCAGGGATTGAAACCCTCGCTCGCTCGTAGCCGGGTTTGGTGACACGCCGCAAAATGCCTAAAACCCTATCAGGGATTGAAACTGATAAGAAGCTACAAGCAGCGCGGGGCTTGGGTTACAGTCTGCCGCAAAATGCCTAAAACCCTATCAGGGATTGAAACCTGAGCGCGTCTGGTCTTACCGATATCAGCCCGATCCGCAAAATGCCTAAAACCCTATCAGGGATTGAAACCCATATTCACCAGCATCAAGTAATTTTTGATGAGCCGCAAAATGCCTAAAACCCTATCAGGGATTGAAACGTGAAAGTTAATCGTTGATTGAATTGCTGGCAGCTTCGAGCCGCAAAATGCCTAAAACCCTATCAGGGATTGAAACTTGCCATTTGGCTGAGCGATGATTTCGGCTTTGAAGTGCCGCAAAATGCCTAAAACCCTATCAGGGATTGAAACATCACCAGAAACTAGACTTTCTGATACAGCATCTCTCGCCGCAAAATGCCTAAAACCCTATCAGGGATTGAAACCTGGAAATACCAGAGGTTTCTCATCCCCGATAAAAGCCCGGCCGCAAAATGCCTAAAACCCTATCAGGGATTGAAACCGAAAAGCTGCACCGCGTCCGCCTGACTGGTGTTGCCGCAAAATGCCTAAAACCCTATCAGGGATTGAAACGCTGGCGCTGGATCTTTTACACAAGTTGGAGCCGATCGCCGCAAAATGCCTAAAACCCTATCAGGGATTGAAACAGACGCCAAAGGCTATATCGACATGGAGATTTTGGTAGCCGCAAAATGCCTAAAACCCTATCAGGGATTGAAACCTCAAAGTTCGATCGCGCAAATGGCTCCGCCTCAGCCGCAAAATGCCTAAAACCCTATCAGGGATTGAAACTTCAGTCTCAAATCGTGTTAAATTCATGGTAGTTGCCGCAAAATGCCTAAAACCCTATCAGGGATTGAAACTTTCACCGGGCTATTCAACAAAATGAAAGCAGAAGCCGCAAAATGCCTAAAACCCTATCAGGGATTGAAACTTTGATTGCGAAGATGACCCAGAATTGGAGGCGGCGATGCCGCAAAATGCCTAAAACCCTATCAGGGATTGAAACATCGCTGAGAGATGCGCCTATGACTTGGTTTGACCGCCGCAAAATGCCTAAAACCCTATCAGGGATTGAAACAAAGGCAAAATCTGTCTTAAGCTTGGCTTTCCTAGCCGCAAAATGCCTAAAACCCTATCAGGGATTGAAACAATGTCCCTGGGGCCTCCGGTGCGACAACACCGACGCCGCAAAATGCCTAAAACCCTATCAGGGATTGAAACAAATGGCTGAAATTCAATCGGTAGCTAGCTTTCACGCCGCAAAATGCCTAAAACCCTATCAGGGATTGAAACTGGCTCTTCATTGATATAGTCATCAATGAGCCATTCAAAGCCGCAAAATGCCTAAAACCCTATCAGGGATTGAAACGCAACCTTTGCGGGACAGAGTTTTTCCAATCAAGCCGCAAAATGCCTAAAACCCTATCAGGGATTGAAACACTTATTTGAAAATTAAAATTCCATGTTCGCTGAACGGGCCGCAAAATGCCTAAAACCCTATCAGGGATTGAAACTGGCTATTTTGGGTACAGCAGTTGGGCAATCTATTATCGCCGCAAAATGCCTAAAACCCTATCAGGGATTGAAACGGAGCGGTGGCTGTAGCACTGCTGACATCCGAGAAGGCCGCAAAATGCCTAAAACCCTATCAGGGATTGAAACTGCCAGCCACAGAGATAGTCGAAGTCCCCCGATTCAGGCTGCCGCAAAATGCCTAAAACCCTATCAGGGATTGAAACTAACTTGGGTTGGAGAAAGTGCTATCGCTTTCGCTATCGCCGCAAAATGCCTAAAACCCTATCAGGGATTGAAACCAGGCGTAGCAGGTGAAAAAATTCACACAGCTATGCCGCGCCGCAAAATGCCTAAAACCCTATCAGGGATTGAAACTTCTACTATTACTTGCTCGGTATTTTCGATTGCAGGGCCGCAAAATGCCTAAAACCCTATCAGGGATTGAAACATAGATTATGAATTGCTTGCCTTCTCTTCTGAAGCCTCGAAGCCGCAAAATGCCTAAAACCCTATCAGGGATTGAAACTTAACCGACGCTGAGCCTCTAGCTGCCTTGCCTGTTTAAGCCGCAAAATGCCTAAAACCCTATCAGGGATTGAAACGTGTTTCCCCACTGGAGCTCAATGCTCCGGGCGATCGCCGCAAAATGCCTAAAACCCTATCAGGGATTGAAACCCCCTCGACAGCGATCGCCCAGACACGAATTCCGGTACCGCCGCAAAATGCCTAAAACCCTATCAGGGATTGAAACTTGTTCTTATCTATGGGATCAGGCAACTTAATATTATGCCGCAAAATGCCTAAAACCCTATCAGGGATTGAAACAGGTGATTTAGATGAGGATACTAAAGAATACCTTAGCCGCAAAATGCCTAAAACCCTATCAGGGATTGAAACACGGAGGTACAGGAGCTAATACACAACAAGCAGCGTAGCAAGCCGCAAAATGCCTAAAACCCTATCAGGGATTGAAACCAGTATACATTTAGCTTACAGTTAGAGTAATTGGCCGCAAAATGCCTAAAACCCTATCAGGGATTGAAACCTATAACCCTTTTGGCCCTGGCACCAGTTTTTAAGCCGCAAAATGCCTAAAACCCTATCAGGGATTGAAACTTTAAGGAGATTAGTATGGTCAGTTTTGTGGCGCCCGGCCGCAAAATGCCTAAAACCCTATCAGGGATTGAAACAAATTCACGCCGCGAGCAACCGCTTTTATTGCTTTTCTCACGCCGCAAAATGCCTAAAACCCTATCAGGGATTGAAACTGAACTTTGGGAGACCGGGTTTCCCAAGTTCACGGAAGCCGCAAAATGCCTAAAACCCTATCAGGGATTGAAACGCAGTGATTTGGCGATTCAAGATATTTGCGCTATCAGTGCCGCAAAATGCCTAAAACCCTATCAGGGATTGAAACCCTCGCGGGTCGGTGTATCAGCACCGGAGGCCCCAGGGAGCCGCAAAATGCCTAAAACCCTATCAGGGATTGAAACCGCCAATTTCTCCACCGATTTCATAGCGGTAAAGGCCGCAAAATGCCTAAAACCCTATCAGGGATTGAAACAGAGGCACGCTGGCTAACAGCAATGCCGACCAAGGCCGCAAAATGCCTAAAACCCTATCAGGGATTGAAACTTAAGGATGCGCGCCCCCCCAAATTTTATTGGCGGTTTGCCGCAAAATGCCTAAAACCCTATCAGGGATTGAAACAAATTTTATCGTGCAGAAATAAAATTAGCCAAGCTTCGGCCGCAAAATGCCTAAAACCCTATCAGGGATTGAAACTTCTATATAGTAACGCAGTCTACCGCGTAATGCCGCAAAATGCCTAAAACCCTATCAGGGATTGAAACTTCACTATCTTCTGGTGAACCTCCTTCTTGAGAAGGCCGCAAAATGCCTAAAACCCTATCAGGGATTGAAACTATGAATAGATAGAACTAACCTCTAGAGGCTTTGCCGCAAAATGCCTAAAACCCTATCAGGGATTGAAACCAAATCGATCGCGCAAAGCTGCGAGGTAAGCATCAGATTCAATCGGCCGCAAAATGCCTAAAACCCTATCAGGGATTGAAACTGAAGTCGCAACTATCTACAGTAAAGATGAAGTCTGCTACTTGCCGCAAAATGCCTAAAACCCTATCAGGGATTGAAACAAACTGAATTGATTAATGAAGTCTCTCTGTCTTAAGCCGCAAAATGCCTAAAACCCTATCAGGGATTGAAACACCATTATCAAGAGATATTCCTTCATCATCAAGAAATAGCCGCAAAATGCCTAAAACCCTATCAGGGATTGAAACATCTTCTTCTCCTATCATAATAAAAGCATCAATCAGCCGCAAAATGCCTAAAACCCTATCAGGGATTGAAACGCAGCTATTGACAGCGAAAAGAAAGAGGTAAGGAGCCGCAAAATGCCTAAAACCCTATCAGGGATTGAAACTGCCAGTGCCAGCCACAGAGATAGTCGAAGTCGCCAGGCCGCAAAATGCCTAAAACCCTATCAGGGATTGAAACCAGGAGCGGAAAGAAATTTCCGGTCTTGAAGTTGGCCGCAAAATGCCTAAAACCCTATCAGGGATTGAAACCGCAGACAATGCAAGGAGCAAACTCAGGATAAGCAGAAGCCGCAAAATGCCTAAAACCCTATCAGGGATTGAAACGAAAGGTTTATCATATTCTTCAATTTGAACGCGATCGAGTAAGCCGCAAAATGCCTAAAACCCTATCAGGGATTGAAACCAGAATTGATTGCTGTACTGTTTGTGGCAAATGGCCGCAAAATGCCTAAAACCCTATCAGGGATTGAAACCGGGACGTAAAACAAGCATACTAACTGCACAATGCGCCGCAAAATGCCTAAAACCCTATCAGGGATTGAAACAACCAGTGGCACGGGGACGGATGACATTGCCGATCGGAGGCCGCAAAATGCCTAAAACCCTATCAGGGATTGAAACCAAGTCGATAGGATGCGCTCAAAGCTTGCGCGGTCTAGCCGCAAAATGCCTAAAACCCTATCAGGGATTGAAACGAATGCCGACCGTTTTGCCTGCATCGCAATTGGCCGCAAAATGCCTAAAACCCTATCAGGGATTGAAACCCAAAATACTATTAGCTGGCAACGTACCCGGAAACCCAGCCGCAAAATGCCTAAAACCCTATCAGGGATTGAAACCAAAGTCTGGCAATTCCACATCACCATAGTGCGCCGCAAAATGCCTAAAACCCTATCAGGGATTGAAACATATCAATGAGCAAGGACTGGCACTGGTTAAAGCCGCAAAATGCCTAAAACCCTATCAGGGATTGAAACTTCAATTCGGGCGATCGAACTCGCAGTGTGTCGCCAGCCGCAAAATGCCTAAAACCCTATCAGGGATTGAAACGTGATGTGTTCTTCCATCCAGTCGCTCACCAGAGCCGCAAAATGCCTAAAACCCTATCAGGGATTGAAACTTGACCGCAGTGATATGAACAATTTCATCTGCTTGCCGCAAAATGCCTAAAACCCTATCAGGGATTGAAACGTCAATTTTGATGTAGCGGCCCGCGTCGTCGTAGTAGCCGCTGGGCCGCAAAATGCCTAAAACCCTATCAGGGATTGAAACTGCCACGGGCGCGCTAAAGCTACTCACGGGCCGCTAGTGAGCCGCAAAATGCCTAAAACCCTATCAGGGATTGAAACTCAACTACTCAACAGACGGCATTAAATCTTAAAGGCCGCAAAATGCCTAAAACCCTATCAGGGATTGAAACACAGCAGATGTTCTTTCGAGGGTGAAAGCGTATGCAAAGCCGCAAAATGCCTAAAACCCTATCAGGGATTGAAACTTGAAAGTTTTCTAGATTGAAACTTTTCACAGCTTGCCGCAAAATGCCTAAAACCCTATCAGGGATTGAAACCAAGGTGCTTCATTCCAAGTAGCTGGAACTAAAATAGCCGCAAAATGCCTAAAACCCTATCAGGGATTGAAACCTAAGTGACCGAAACCTATCTTTGCGCCACTAGGAGCCGCAAAATGCCTAAAACCCTATCAGGGATTGAAACTCAAGAGTAGAGTCCATGCTTTTAACTAAGACTTAAAGGCCGCAAAATGCCTAAAACCCTATCAGGGATTGAAACAGTTCGTTTTCGCGGAATTCGAGTTCGTTTTTCCGGCCGCAAAATGCCTAAAACCCTATCAGGGATTGAAACGATTGCTAACGGGCACAAGCAGTATGAAACCCGTGCCGCAAAATGCCTAAAACCCTATCAGGGATTGAAACATGGAGCAGGAGGCTGAAAGTTGCGGTTTAAGCCGCAAAATGCCTAAAACCCTATCAGGGATTGAAACACTGCAATTGAGACTATTCGGCGGCGGTAAATCCGGCCGCAAAATGCCTAAAACCCTATCAGGGATTGAAACAACACTTTTCTCAAACAATTGGGCTTGAGACTTGAGCCGCAAAATGCCTAAAACCCTATCAGGGATTGAAACAACTTTTTGCTCTTCTGCACTAAGGGATTCCCAAGCCGCAAAATGCCTAAAACCCTATCAGGGATTGAAACTTAAGGGCACTCTAGCTTTGTCCGAGATTGACTTAGTAAACCGGCCGCAAAATGCCTAAAACCCTATCAGGGATTGAAACGCAAGTCCAGGCGCAGCAGTTGCCGATCGACCCCAAGCCGCAAAATGCCTAAAACCCTATCAGGGATTGAAACGCAAAAAACCTGCACCCGCAGAGACTGGAAAGACTGCCGCAAAATGCCTAAAACCCTATCAGGGATTGAAACTTAGGGTAGCATCGCAACACTGCTCAAGCCTTCAAGACCGCCGCAAAATGCCTAAAACCCTATCAGGGATTGAAACTCCAATGAATTGAGAAAGACCCGTAATAGGCGGAGCCGCAAAATGCCTAAAACCCTATCAGGGATTGAAACCCTGCACTCTGAAATCCAATCTCAATCACAAAAGCGCCGCAAAATGCCTAAAACCCTATCAGGGATTGAAACCTTGCTACCAAGGAAATACTTGCAGGCAAGATGAGCCGCAAAATGCCTAAAACCCTATCAGGGATTGAAACCTCATTTAATTTATTCCAATACCATCCAGATTTTGCCGCAAAATGCCTAAAACCCTATCAGGGATTGAAACATCAGGACTGTCTGCACTCTCTCTCGCCAACAACGCCGCAAAATGCCTAAAACCCTATCAGGGATTGAAACCCTACACTGATGCCGACATCAACATTGCGATCACCGCCGCAAAATGCCTAAAACCCTATCAGGGATTGAAACCCCACGGCTTTTCCCCACCGTTGGGAAGCTTCCAGCCGCAAAATGCCTAAAACCCTATCAGGGATTGAAACTTGGCGGTTCGCTACCGCCCCAATTACCAGGGTAAAAGCCGCAAAATGCCTAAAACCCTATCAGGGATTGAAACGAAAAAAGATATCCTTGAGAAGGACGCGAACTGGGGCAGGCCGCAAAATGCCTAAAACCCTATCAGGGATTGAAACCCCCAAAGACGGGAATAGTTTACCCCCGTCGGCTCCATCACTGCCGCAAAATGCCTAAAACCCTATCAGGGATTGAAACCGATTCTCCTGCGGATTCGTGTATCCCACTGGGAGACTGGCCGCAAAATGCCTAAAACCCTATCAGGGATTGAAACTTACTTCAATAAATCCCACGTGTTCGATCGCGAGCCGCAAAATGCCTAAAACCCTATCAGGGATTGAAACACCTTTTTCGATTACGGTAGCATCGGCGGCTATCGCCGCAAAATGCCTAAAACCCTATCAGGGATTGAAACTCATGATAAAAAGCAATGCCTGACTGATAAAGCCGCAAAATGCCTAAAACCCTATCAGGGATTGAAACCCTAAAGTAGATGTTATTTCTCCTCCTACACCAAACCGCCGCAAAATGCCTAAAACCCTATCAGGGATTGAAACACATAATATTGAGGTACGCCAAAATGATTGCAGCAGAAATGAGCCGCAAAATGCCTAAAACCCTATCAGGGATTGAAACTCGCCTAACCCTTGCTTACACAGCTTACAACCGGCCGCAAAATGCCTAAAACCCTATCAGGGATTGAAACTTTATAACTGTGTTTGATCAGCTTTACGCGCTCCGGGTCGCAAAATGCCTAAAACCCTATCAGGGATTGAAACACTCGATATCTTTTTGATTAAGGATGCAATGGGAACCAATCGCCGGAAAATGCCTAAAACCCCATCTAGGGCTTGAAACAGAAGCGGGATGGGAAGATCAACGATCGCACTCAGAAAGCGGGTTTTTTTGCTAGCATACTTCCGAGTCCGCACAAACGGCAAAAAACCCGCTTTCTTTGATTTTGATGCCTATTCTTCTTAATATCTTCAAAACTCAGCCGCAATTAACCTAAACCCTATCAGGGATTTTTTGTCACCCGATCGATCCAACTTGCATAAAATGATACCCGCGTGTCGCCGGAAATTTCCCCAAAACTGCCATTATCGTCAATTTTATCAATATCGGCAATGTTTGTTTTGAAAAATCCTCGATCGCTATAACCCCAAGAACTAATCCCCGCAATCTTCCCGTCAACAAACGAAGGCCCGCCGGAATCTCCGCTAGCCGTAGCTATCTCATTTTTCCCCAAACCCCGATCGCGCAACCTCGGAAAATGCCTTCCCAAAGCATCCTGTTCGCTAGTTCCCGCGTCAAAATCAAAGATTAATTGACTTCCCAAAACCAATTCCGACATATCTGATTCTGTAGCATCTTTCAAAACATCAATTAAAGCATCATAGCGATTCTGTCCGCTATATCTTTTGGCCTCAGCATTAGAATTTTCATCTTGTCCCTTTGCACCTAAACCGGTATATCCGTACCCAACTTTTATCAATACTTTGCCTACTTCATTTTTCTTTCTATTTATCTCGTACTGTTCGATTCTTCGCGGCGCGGCTTTTTTCAGCTTCAAAATAGCAATATCGTTGCCAACTTGTGATTCGTAACCAGTCCAGCCCGGATGGATATAATATTTGCTAACGGGGATGGTAACTTCACCCCTAGGCAATTTAAAAATTGCTTTAATTGCCGTTTCAGCGGGAACCTTAACTCCGCCTTCATTCAGACAGTGGGCCGCCGTGAGAACGTACAACCCTCCCGTTAGCAGCGAACCAGTACAGGAAGCAGAATCGAGATAGGCAACGCCTGTATATTGATTTAAAGCTAAAGGTTTGCGGGAACTGCTGTCAGGAAAAGCGCTAATTATCGATCGCCCAACTTCGGCAGTTTCTAAAATTAAAAATACAGTCACAACCGCGATTAATAATATTTTGATTTCCGACTTCATTTGTGATACTTAATGGGTTTGATAGCTAATCTAGACCAGACTTGTTAAATAAGTCTGGTCTCTGGAGTATTTCGTTTGGTGAAATTAGCTTACTTATTGCAACATTTTACTTCGATAATTCAACATTGAGTTCGTTCACGACACGGCGTTTGAGCGGGATTGATTTTTCTCTGGGCAGCAAGTCAAATACTTTCCGAAAAGCATCATCTACCTGTTCAAAGGGTATTTGTCCTTTCTCATTAAAAACTACTTTTCCCGATTGGTCGAGGATGACAGTTTGAGGTACGAAACCTTCGTAATAATGGCTTGGTTCGGTGATTTTGGGTGACGGTTGCGGAGGCAAAGAGTCAATTGTTATAGGCATAAAATCGGCTTCGCGGCCGTAAAATTCCTGGAGTTGAGAGACGACGATCGCGTATTGCTTGGAGTCGCTGCTGTCGTCAGTGTAAAACACTAACAATACCGGTTTATTGCGTTTGAAAGAATCTGTGAGTTTGACTTTAGGAGGAACTAGGGAACCGTTGCCGGCGTAGAGGGCAAAGATTGTACCGTCATAGCGATCGTCGGTGAGAGTGGCCAAGGCTGGTGGGATGCCGCTTAGCAGTATTAAGCTAAGTGCGATCGCCACTGTTAAAATACTGGCTGACAAGATCCGCCTCAGCCAGCGGATGCCAGAAGCAGCAGTAACAATTGAATTTTTGTTCTCAGGAAATATCATAGGTGGTGGGCAGTTGCTGTAAGGAAACCGAAATCAGATGCAAAAACTTTCCTAAGTTTATCAGCAAAATGTAGGCAAATGTTGTTGAGTAGGTTAAAGTAGTTTCGGCTCGACGATCATAAATTGCTGATAGTGGCGATCGACAAGGCAATTCTACTGACCGAAGAGCACTATATGCGATCGGCCTTTCAGGGGCGGGCTGGAAGTGTCCGCGCCACAATAAAATTTATGTGTGGGATGGACTTCTAGCTTCTCAAAAAGGTGCAAAATCTTAAATCCAATTGATAACTAAAAACTGACAACTGGGAATTCACAACTAATGATAGCTTTGCTTGACGCACTCCTGGCCCAAACGCCCGCTGCTGATGTTTCCGGGCCCACTCAAATCAATCTGTTGCAGGCCATTGTTTTAGGAATTGTACAAGGACTAACCGAGTTTTTGCCCATCAGCAGCAGCGCTCATTTGAAGGTAGTGCCGATCGCCCTTGGATGGGGCGATCCGGGGGTTGCTTATACTGCTGTAATTCAGTTGGGCAGTATTGTGGCAGTGCTTTGGTATTTCTGGAAAGACTTGACAACTATAACTTTGGGTGCTGTAGATGCAGTGGTGCGGCGCGACTACAAATCGCAAGAGTTTCAAATAGCGCTGGGAATTGTTTTGGGAACAATACCTATACTCTTTTTTGGGCTGCTAATCAAGGCATTGGTTCCAGATTTTGACAACTCCCCGCTGAGAAGTTTGGCCAGCATCGCCATTGCTTCGATCGTCATGTCGCTACTGTTAGCAATAGCAGAAAAAACTGGCAAGCGCCATCGCACTTATGAAAAGTTAACTGTCTCAGACGGCATTTTTATGGGATTAGCTCAAGCAATAGCCTTGATTCCGGGGTGTTCGCGATCGGGTTCTACCCTAACAGCAGGATTGTTTATAGGATTAGAAAGACCCGCGGCCGCGCGGTTTTCTTTTTTATTGGGAATTCCGGCAATTACTCTGGCTGGATTAGTGGAATTGAAGGGTGCTTTGGGAGAAGGAATCAGCGATGCTGGATTTGCAGCTTTGATAGTGGGAACGATTTCGGCATTTGTGTTTTCTTATTTGTCGATCGCGTGGCTGCTCAAGTTCCTGCAAACTCAAAATACCTGGGTGTTTGTGTGGTATCGGCTGGCTTTTGGTGTGGCGATTTTAACGGCGATCGCAGGTGGGGCTGTTAAAAATATTTAAAATAGAAATTTGATTGCAGTAGGAGCGACTTATGTCGCTCTGAACTCGGTATAAATAATAACGAAAAAAAAAATTAAATTGTCTGATTCCGATAATCTTTAATTAGATCCCCGACTTCTTAAAAAAGTCGGGGATCGGGGTATTCTATTTTTTAGCGATTAGTAGTGCGATCGACCCTTGGGGAGTTTTTGCAGCTTATTGAAGTTTCCTCAGAAGGTTAATAACTCTTTCATAGCTATCTTTATCTCCTTGCTGCTGAAATAAATCTGCTGCGTTCTGAAAGTCTTGAATCGCCCCAGGCTTGTCTCCTGAATCGCGGCGGGCCACTCCCCGGTTGTGGTAGACTAGACCATCATTAGGATTAATTCGCAAAGCTGCGGTGTAATCGCCGATCGCACTCTGAAATTCTCCTAACCTAACCCGCGCTACTCCCCGATTGTGGTAGGCTAGACCATCGTTAGGATTAATTCGTAAAGCTTCGCTGTAATCGGTTATAGCACGCTGGTAATCTCCCAAATCATAGTAGGCCACTCCCCGGTTGACGTAGGCTGCGCCATAGTTAGGATTAATTCGCAAAGCTTCGGTGAAATCGGCGAGTGCACCCTGTTTTTCTCCCAATTCAGAGCGGAGATTTCCCCGGCTTTTGTAGGCATCGCCATAATTAGGATTAATTCGCAAAGTTTCGTTGTAATCGGCGAGTGCACCCTGTTTTTCTCCTAAACTGCGGCGGGTAAGTCCCCGGTTGTAGTAGGCTTGGAACAAGTTAGGATTAATTCGTAAAGCTTCGTTGAAATCGGCGATCGCATCCTGGTTGCTTCCTAAACTGCGGAGGATATTTCCCCGATTGTTGTAGGCTTGGGCCTGGTTAGGATTAATTCGCAAAGCTTCGTTGTAATCAGCTACAGCACCCTGCTTGTCTCCTAATTCAGAGCGGACAATTCCCCGGTTGTAGTAGGCTTGGGCATGGTTAGGATCGATTCGCAAAGCTTCGGTGAAATCGGTGAGCGCACCCTGATTGTCTCCTAAATCATTGCGGGTATTTCCCCGGTTATAGTAGATAGACGCATCGTTAGGATCGATTCGCAAAGCTTCGGTGAAATCGGCGAGCGCACCCTTTTTGTCTCCTAATTCAGAGCGGGCATTTCCACGACCAACGTAGGCAAAGATAAAGTTAGGATTAATTCGCAATACTTCGCTGTAATCTGCGATCGCACTTTGATAATCTCCTGACTTCAAGCGGAGATTTCCCCGGTTGTGGTAGGCATCGCGCAAGTTAGGATTAATCCGCAAAGCTTCGGTGTAATCGGCGATCGCACCTTGGTTGTCTCCTAAACGATAGCGGGCCACTCCTCGGTTGTTGTAGGCATTGGCATAATTAGGATTAATTCGTAAAGCGGTGTTGAAATCGGCGATTGCAGCCTTGGTATCTCCTGAGTCATTGCGATAAATGCCCCGGTTGTTGTAGGCAAAGGCTAAGTTAGGATTAATTCGTAAAGCTTCGGTGTAATCGGCGATCGCACCCTGATTGTCTCCTAAATAATAGCGAGAAAGACCCCGACTGTTGTAGGCTTCGGCATAATTAGGATTGAGGGCAAGTGCTTGAGTGTAAGCGGCTACAGCACCTTGATAATCTCCTTTTTTATACTTTGCCTCACCCAGAATAAAGAACTCCTCAGCTTTCGTCTGTGTCAGCACAAACGCACTCTGAACCTGAGCAGATATAGCCAAAACTGGGGTTGGTTGTGCGATCGCAATTATGGCAACTGCACCAATTAACGAGAGCGGAAGTTTGTTAAAAAAAATCATTGATTTTACCTGGGAATAAAATAGCTTTGAAATTAAACATACTCGCCTTTCTACACTAATTGCAAGCGATCGACTGGCAGGAAGTTCAAAGCTATTTTATTCGTACAAAGTTCCCTAAGATGGAAGGACAAAGGATTTTACAGGTGTTAAACAGGCTATAGCGCTTAGTAGTGCGATCGACCTTTGGGGAGTTGTTGCAGTTTATTGAAGTTTTCTCAAATTGTTAATGGCTTTTTGATAGTTATCTTTATTACCTTGCTGCTGAAATAAGTCTGCTGCTTTCTGAAAGTCTTGCCTCGCCCCGGGCTTGTCTCCCCCCTCAGCGCGGGCAATTCCCCGGCTCAAGTAGGCGCCGGCTAAGTTAGGATCGATTCGCAAAGCTGCATTGTAATCGGCTACAGCACCTGGCGTGTCTCCTAAACGAAAGCGGGTAATGCCCCGGTTTAAGTAGGCACTGGCAAAGTTAGGATTAATTTGCAAAGCTCGATGGTAATCGGCAAGTGCACCCTGACGGTCTCCTAAATCATCGCGAGCATTCCCCCGGCTCGTGTATGCTTCGGCAGAGTTAGGATTGATTCGCACAGCTTCGTTAAAATCGGCTACAGCACCCTGATTGTCTCCTGAAACATAACGGATAATCCCCCGGTGGTAGTAAGCAAGGGCATCGTTAGGATTAATTCGTAAAACTTCGTTGAAATCGAGGATCGCACCTTGCTTGTCTCCTAACTCAGAGCGGGCCAGTCCCCGGTTGCCGTAGGCTTGGAATAAGTTAGGATTAATTCGTAAAGCTTCGTTAAAATCCGCTACAGCACCCTGGTTGTCTCCTGAAACAGAACGGATACTCCCCCGCTGGTAGTAAGCAAAAGCATCGTTAGGATTAATTCGTAAAACTTCGTTGAAATCCGCTACAGCACCCTGGTTGTCTCCTAACTCAGAGCGGGCGATTCCCCGGTTGCCGTAGGCTTGGGGTAAGTTAGGATTAATTCGCAAAGCTTCGTTGAAATCGGCTACAGCACCCTGCTTGTCTCCTAATTTATAGCGGTCAAGTCCCCGGTTGTTGTATGCATCGGCATAGTTAGGATTAATTCGCAAAGCTTCGGTGTAATCGGCTACAGCAGCCTTGTTGTCTCCCAAACGAGAGCGGGTAACTCCCCGGTTGTAGTAGGCAGAGGCATCGTTGGGATTAATTCGTAAAGCTGCGTTGTAATCGGCTATAGCGCCCTGGCTGTCTCCTGAGTCATCGCGGGCATTCCCCCGGCTGGTGTAGGCTTCTACATAGTTAGGATTAATTCGCAAAGCTTCGTTGAAATCGGCTACAGCACCCTTATTGTCTCCTAAACTATAGCGGGCATTTCCCCTGCCGTTGTAGGCTTCTGCATAATTAGGATTAAGCGCAATTGCTTGAGTGTAAGCGGCTATAGCGCCTTGATAATCTCCTTTTTTATATTTTTGCTCACCCTGAGTAAAAAAATCTTCAGCTTTTTCCCGTGCCGCCAAATCTGAGTTGGCAATGTTAGCAACGCTGTACTTTTGACTGTTGGTAAACTCTACAACTGTTAAGTCAACTTTTGGCAGTTTTTTGAAGGTAGCGTCAGCATCACTCCCCTGCTCCAGAGTGAATAGCAAAGTCCTATTCGTACAAGTATCATCTTGATTAACAGCAGCGCACACCACGGGTTCTGCATTCAGAATCCCAGTGCTAATATATTTGAGAGTACCACTGTTAAAAAAGCTCTCATTTCCCGCACGGCTGGGTTGACAAAAAAGTAGACTTGTGGTAATAGAAACAACTAACCCTGTCACGCATCCAGTCAAAATTTTGAATTTCATAAATATATCCACATTTTTGATATATCCTGTCACAGCTCAGCTAAATTCACAAGCCAAAACTAACCCTGATTCTAAAGGCGATCGAGCCTAGGACACTGCTATGCTCAAGAGAGAAAACTAACACTGCCATCAATCTTAAAATGCTATTTGTTCCTACGGCTGAACCAATTCCGCTTGTGGCTGATGCAAACGGTGTTATCCGCGTTAGCCAAACCCGAATTACCCTAGATACAGTCATTACAGCTTTTCTTGAAGGAGGCACAGCAGAAGAAATCCGGCAACAGTACCCGTCTCTTCAACTTTCCGATATTTATTTTGCGATCGGCTACTACTTGCGACACCAATCCGAAGTTGACGCTTATCTGATGGAACGTCAACGTCTTGCCGCAGAAGTTCAGCAGGAAGCAGAAAGGCGTTTTAACCCAGTTGGAATACGCGATCGCCTATTAGCAAGAAGCGACCAAAAAGGGTAGTATTATATGCTGCGATTTTTGGCAGACGAGAACTTTAACAATCAGATTGTCCGAGGTATTCTGCGGCGGAATCCCGACGTTGATATTGTCCGCGTTCAAGATATGGGCTTGATCGAAGCAGACGACCCAACTGTCTGAGAATGGGCAGCACTGCAAGGGCGCGTGGTACTAACTCACTATGTAGCAACTATGACAAACTTTGCCTACGAACGAATGCAAGCAGTTCTTGCGATGCCAGGGTTATTTGAAGTCAGCCGCCGTGTTTCTGTAGGTTTGGCGATCGAGGAAATTTTGGTAATAGCTGAGTGCAGTCGGGAAGGAGAATGGGAAGGAAAAGTGCGATTTTTACCTTTACGCTAACGAGTTTAAGCAAACTATGTCAATACCGAAAAAAGGAACAAGAAAAATAATTGTTGATGGGGAGCCTTTCATCTGGCTAATCCGAAGACAAGCTACTTATACGCAAGAATACTGCGGAAATCTTCATGTTGCGATCGAACACGCCCAAAAACCGGGTTCGGTGTTAGTTATCATCACCGATCGACCTCATCCTCAATGTTGGCGTACTAACGAAGTGAGACCAGTAACACCCTGTGATGCAGCACAATGGATACGGCAAGCAGTGCAACTTGGATGGCAGCCTCAGCTACCTGGAATAACTTTTGAGGTGCGGATTGCAGGACTGTTTATGGAAAAAATATAATGCTGTATATTTAGCAACCCGACAAGTCAATTCTGTTAAAGACAATTCACTCGCCTAGACTGGCCACAGCGATCGGGCGATCGCTGTGGCCAGTCTAGACAAGTTAAACTGTAAACATTCTCCGCTAACAAATAACAAATAACAAATAACTAATAACCATGAGCGACTTATCAATCCGGCCCGCCCTAATCACCAAAGTTATCCCCGACAGCATCTGCGCCGAAATGGGATTTGAACCCGGAGACTCAATCGTCGCCGTCAACGGTCAAAAACCCCGCGACTTAATTGACTATCAATTCCTGTGCGCGGATGAATTTCTAGAATTAGAAGTATTAGACAGTAAAGGCAAAAGTCACAAATTAGAAATAGAAAAAGAGTATGACGAAGACTTGGGAGTGGAATTTGAAACCGCCCTATTTGATGGACTAATTCAGTGCAACAATCGCTGCCCTTTTTGCTTCATTGACCAACAGCCTCCGGGAAAGCGCGAAACTTTGTATCTAAAAGATGATGACTACCGCCTCAGCTTCCTTTACGGTAGCTATCTCACTCTCACAAATCTGAGTCAAAAAGAGTGGGACAGAATTGAACAAATGCGACTTTCTCCTCTCTATGTTTCCGTTCACGCTACGGAACCGGAAGTGCGAATTCGGTTGTTAAAAAATCTCCGCGCGGGGAAGATTCTCGAACAAATCAAATGGTTTCAAGAACGCCGCTTGCAAATTCACGCTCAAGTAGTTGTTTGTCCCGGTATTAATGATGGCGAACATTTAGAACGCACTTTGTTAGATTTGGCAAAGTTTCATACTGGAAGTATTCACGCTGTAGCATCCGTGGCTGTAGTGCCGGTGGGTTTAACTCGCTTTCGTCCTGCCGAAGATGAACTGATCGCAGTAACTGCGGAAAAAGCGCGAGAAGTAATCGAGCAAGTGCAGAAAATTCAAGTGCTTTTGAGTAAAGGAAAATGCGGCGGAAAGCCGAAAAGGAAGAATTCAAAATCTACCCCCCCCAACCCCCCCTTAGCAAGGGGGGGAGAAGATTTAAATGGCTTGTTAGGAAAGTCAAAATCGCGCTGTATTTGGCTGGCTGACGAGTGGTTTTTAATAGCGGGTTTAGATTTGCCGTCGGCTGCTGATTACGAAGATTATCCGCAAATTGGTAACGGTGTGGGTTCTATCCGCCAGTTTATCCAGCAGTTTGAAACGGCTTTTGAGAAGCTGCAACCGATGCCCGTCGAGCCCCCGCGCAAGTTAGTTTGGGTGGTGGGGAATGCTGTCGAAAAAGCTTTTGAGCCGATCGTACAACAACTAAACCAAATTCCCGGCTTGTCCGTCAACATGGCAGCACTGTGCAGCCACTACTGGGGACAAAGTATCACTGTCACGGGTTTGCTCACCGGGCAAGATTTGCTCGAAGCTTTGCAGGGGCGAGACTTGGGAGATGGTATCCTGCTGCCCTCGGTGATGCTAAAACAGGGGGAACCGCGTTTTCTCGACGACATGACCCTCGAACAGCTCGCCAGCTCCCTAAAAACCCGGATTTTGCCGGTGAGCGGAGTAGAGGAACTAATCTCGGCGGCGATCGGTCTGGCAACTGCTGAAGTTAAATTCTAAATTTTGAATCGAACATTCAAAAGTTAAGATGAGTATGGTAATTGTGACTTGTAACCGTCGAGTTCAGGCTACAGACTAGAAACTTGAGACCTCAATCTTGCTCTAAAATTGTCTCTTAGGATTGCAGAGTAATTAAAAAATTATGCGTGTTTTTCGTCAAATCATCGGAGTCGGAGTGGGCGCTGCAATTACTTTGGGCAACGCCGCACAGAGTGCTTCAGCACAGCCTCCGGCTCAGTCTCAGGACAGCTTGGCCCCTAGCAATCAGCTCGTCGAATTAGGGCAGCATGTTCGATCGGCCTCGAACAAAGTGGCAGAATCAGCATCACAGGCCGAAGAGTCGATCGCCCTTAACCCCCCTGCCGGGCCGGAGCAAGCATCAAAGCCTCAACAGGCTGCTCCGGCTTCCCCATCAACTCTGTCTCAGGCCGGTTCAACGCCTCTAAGAGGGTTGGAACCGACACAGACTCAGCAGCCTTCCCCAAACCCTCCCAACAATGTTCCTGTGCCGAGTTCCCCGGTACCAATTCTCCGGGGCACTCCGAACGAAAGTTTCCCCCCTCTCCCTCCGAGGGGCATTTTAGACACCAAGCCTCCGGCTTCCCTGGAACCCAACCCGAACCCGCTGCTGTTTCCGACAAACCCGGAGGATGTCAGGATCGAGCAAACTGAGCCAATTACCTTGCAGCAGGCGATCGACCTCGCCCGCCGCAACAGCCAAGTTTTGCAAATCGCCGGACAGCAAGTGGAACAAAGCAGATCCGCTTTGCGCGAACAGCAAGCTGCTCTTTATCCAGACCTGAATTTTCAAATGGACGCCAGCCGTTCTGTGAGTGCCGGCGGAGAACTCGGAATCCGGGCTACGCAGCGCCGCCTCAACTCTCGGGCTAACGGAACCGGGCAGCCCGCCCCCCAAGCCGGCACAAATTTCGGCAGCAACAGTCTCAACAGCACTTTGCAGTTGAGCTATGACGTGGATTTGTTCGGAAGGCGGCGGGCTAACATCCGCGCGGCAGAGGAACAGTTGCGCCTTCGGGAACTGGATGTGGAACGCCAAGCCGAGGAACTCCGCTTCGACACTGCTGAGGCTTACTACAACTTGCAAAACGCGGACGGACAAGTTGCCATCCGCCAAGCTTCGGTCAGAAATGCCCAGCAAAGTTTGCGGGATGCCGAAGCCCTGGAACGGGCAGGGGTGGGAACCCGGTTTGCTGTGTTGCAGGCTCAGGCAAATTTGGCTAACGAGGTGCAACAACTGTCAGTGGCCCGTCGCGATCAGCGAGTTGCCCAGCGGCGTCTGGCTGAGATTTTGAATATCAGCCAGTCGGCGAACTTGACAGCGGCAGATCCGGTAGAACAAGCGGGCTCTTGGAGGCTGTCTTTGGAAGAGAGTATCGTGCAGGCTTTTAAGAATCGCCCAGAGTTGGAACAGCAGTTGGTGCAGAGAGATATCAGCAAGCAGCAGAGGCGATCGATTCAGGCGGGGCGTTTGCCTCAACTGAGTGTTGGGGGTAGTTACAACGTGCTGGGACAAGACCCTGACGACCCCAACCCGTTTGAGACTCGTGGGTGGGCCGACGGGTATTCGATCCGGGCGAGTCTGACTTGGAGTATTTTCGATGGGGGCGCGGCGAACGCGAGGGTGAGACAGCGGGATGCTGATATTGCGATCGCCGAAAGTCGATTCGACCAACTCCGCAACCAGGTTCGCCGGGAAGTAGAACAAGCTTATTTTGGCTTAGAATCGAGTTTTGAGAATATCGAAACTTCTGAGGCGGGGGTTTTGCAGTCAAGGGAAGCTCTGCGTCTGGCGAGACTGCGGTTTCAAGCTGGTGTGGGTACTCAGACGGATGTGATTCAGGCGGAAACTGATTTGACTAGGGCTGAGAGAAGCCGATTGTCGGCAATTATCACCTACAACCTGGGGCTTTCGTCTCTCCAGCGCTTTGTGAGCAATCTTCCGACTAATAACCTCTCGGATGCTCCGTGAGATTCGGTTGGGGCGAGCTTTAATTACCCGATCAATTGGACATCCTGTATTAAACGTCCGACACATTAGTTAATATTTTGTAATAGAGTTCGATGTCAACTGCGTTAAGGAATCGGCAATGGCCAATATCAAGTTTGTGAAGGAAAATCAGGAAGTCATCGCAGCAGACGGGGCCAATTTGAGGCTCAAAGCTCTAGAAAACCGCATCGATTTGTACAGGTTTTCGGGAAAGCTCATGAATTGCGGGGGCATTGGTCAATGCGGCACCTGCATTGTGGAAATTGTCGAGGGCAGTGAAAATCTGTCGCCCCGCACTGACTTTGAGAACCGCAAGCTCAAGAAAAAGCCCGAAAACTATCGGTTGGCTTGTCAAGCTATGGTCAATGGCCAGGTGAGCGTGAAGACTAAACCGTGAGTTTCAGAAGGCAGAAGGCTAGAGATCCTAGAGATGCAGAAGGAAAGAAAAATGCAGAATGCAATAATTTTGTTTTTTTTTCCTATTTCACTGTATAATTAAGCCTTTTGCTCGCTTAGGAAAAGAAACTTGGTTTCTAGGAAAAATAAGAGATTGGGCAACGAGGCATCCAGGCAGAAAGCGGGTTTCGACGCTTATCCCTCAGCTCTTCTTCTGTCTTCGAGTTTGCCTTTTGCCTTTGAGTGATATCCTAGTTGTGTGTGTTTTTCTATTTTCCGATAGAGGCGAGCGTCTTCATGGAAGTTAACGATTTAGGGTTTGTGGCAACCATTCTTTTTGTATTGGTTCCCAGTGTTTTTCTAATCATTCTGTACATTCAAACAGCTAGCCGTCAAGGTAGAAAAGATTAGCAACTGCTGCTATTTCTCTCTGGCTTTGCTGCTTGCAAAAAAAAGCGCCAACAGCTTTTTGCTGAGGCGCTTTTTTTGTTAAATGTTGAGTGTTAGCTGCTAACTCTTAATGATGAGATTCTAGCCGACTGTGCGGGCTAGCAAGACGGGACAGTTGGCATAAACTCGCACGTAGTCTGATAGCGAATTTCCTAGGAGTCGATCGATATCCACAAAGTTTTTGGCAACGTTGGGTCGCCGATCCGGGGAACCGATTACCAACAAGTCGGCATTCAAGTCGTCTGCAATCCGACAAATTTCTTCCCCTGGCTTGCCTGTAGCACTCACGCAGCGGTAGCTAACTCCCATTTGTTTGGTTAGTGCTACTGCTGGGGCCAATACGGGGTCTTTTTCAGCACTTGCTGTTAAATCTTCGCTGGCTTTTCCCGTCAAATCTTTGGTGACGTGTACTAAAATTATCTCTCCGCCACTGACTTCTTTGACCAAAGATAGCGCAAGCTGCAATGACTGTTTGGCAGATTCTGATTTGTCTACCGCCACCATGACTCGCTTGATTTTTTTGACGTAGATGTCGTCTTTTACTAACAACATCGGTCGGGATGTTAGCTGGAAAACGTACTGGCTGACTGAGTTTTCCAAAATCGATTGCAGCCGTCCGAGTCCCCGGGAACCCATAATTACTAAGTCGGATTGTTCTTCTTCTGCGACTTGGCAAACTGTGGTTTTCGGGTCTCCCTGTTTGAGCCGGGGGTTGACTTTGCTGGGATCTATTTTCAAAGACTGGACTGCTTGTGCTAAAATCTTGCCTCCTTCTTCCAATTTCTCGGCCATGCCATCGGAGGTTACTTGGGGCGGCACGACGTGCAAGACGGTGACAGAGGTTTGTTGCAAGGAAGGGATGTCCATCAACATATTAAACATCTCTTCGCACAAGCCGCGACCGGCTACGGCTACTAAAATTTTTTCTATCATGGTTTTGGCGGTAAAAACAGTTGAGTTTTCTTGTGCGACGTTAAACTAGGGCGTTGGTTCTCTAGTTGCTTACTGTCAAGCATAAGCCTGAAGTTTGTCTTATGATTTGTAGAAATGTAGCGTTTTGGAACGATTTGTAAAGTGTTAGAGAACGATCGAACTCAACCAGAACTCGCACCGGCTGGTGCTATTCAAAATCGGCGCGGGATAGACTCTGAGGGCTGGTTTGAATATTTGGTGCGAGTGTACCCTCATCATACTGACTACAGCGGTGTGGTTTGGCACGGGACTTATCTGGCTTGGATGGAGGAAGCTAGGGTGGAAAGTTTGCGCTCTCTTGGCATCGAGTATGCAGACTGGGTGGCGCAGGGTTTGGAATTGCCCGTGGTGGAACTTTCGCTGCGCTACCACCGGGCTGTACAAATGGGTCAATCTGTGGCAGTCAGAACGCGGATGGCTGCTAGCGAGGGTGTCCGGCTGCTTTGGGATTACGAAATTCGATCGGCTGATACTCAGGAGTTATATGTGACAGCACAGGTAACTTTGGTTGGTGTCGATCGCGACAAGAACAAGATTATCCGGCAATTGCCACCGGCGCTAAAGGAGGCTTTGACAAGGCTTTCTGTTAAACCTTCAACCTAAGCTGCTGTTAACTATCAATTCTCGCCTCGTCTTGCAACAATGATGAGTGTGGGTTTGTTTACTGAAAGACTGTTTGTAAGGTGCGTCGCTCAAAGATTGTGGATATTATTTAATATTTTTGATGGCGACGCACCCTACAGATACTGTTGCATGAGTTTTGATAATTAGTATAATTATAAATTATACCTTCTGCTTTCTCTGTTTTGCCTTCATTGGAAATTTTAATAATGTCAAAAAAACTGGAATTGCCAGAGCCAAATATTGAACTTCAGCGCAATTATTTGGAAAAAACCGAGTTAAACTCTGACTTAACAACTGAAGACAAAACTCTTGTTTCGGGAAAGCCAGAAAGTTTAAAAAACGGTGAATTAGCTGACAGTAAAGCCAAAATTTGGGCGATCGCATCGCTGTCGGCGGCCCTGCTAGCGGTGTCGCTGGCGGCGATTTTTATTAGGTTGAGCGAACGGGAAATCAGCCCGAATGCTACTGTTTTTAACCGTTTGTGGATAGCAACTGTAGTATTTGGAGTGTGGAATGGTGCGGGTGCTATCCGTCGCCGAATGTCTGGGGCCCAAGTTGAAGAGCGATCGAACTACACTCTGCAGGATGTGATGCTGTTAATAGCCGTAGGCGTGGTTTCTTCTGCTTCTGTGGGTTTCTGGGCCTGGTCACTGAGTCAGACTAATGTCGCTAATTCTACTGTACTGCGAAACTTAACTCCTTTATTTACTACTTTGGGGGGATGGCTGCTGTTGGGGCGACGCTTTGACAACAGGTTTTTGGTGGGACTGGCGGTGGCTTTGTCCGGCGCAATTGCGATCGGAATCGACGATTTGCAAACTGCGGGAGACAATCTTGCCGGCGACTTTGCTGCTCTTTTATCGGCGATGTTTTATGCAGGAAATCTGCTAATTTCCGAACATTTGCGAACCAAGTTTCCGGCAACAACTATATTGATGTGGCGCTGTTTTATTGGCAGTATATTGTTTTTGCCACTGGTTCTGCTTGCGGGCGATCGAGTTTTCCCTTATTCTTGGCAGGGATGGCTGACTGTAATTGCTTTGGCCGTGATTTGCCAAGCTTTCGGTCAGGGACTGCTTATCCACAGTCTCGGTAGTTTGTCGTCGGAATTTGTAGCTTTTTTCCTGCTGCTAGAACCCGTAATTACGGCGATTATGGCTTGGGTGCTGTTTTCGGAAAGTTTGAGCTTGTTTAATTGGTTTGCTTTTTCTGTGGTTTTAGCGGGAATATATTTGGGAAAATCTAGCGGTTCGGTGGCTAAAAAATGAAACCAAAAGGAAAAAATACTTAAATGACTCCAACATCAATCAGCCTCAATAGCTGGCATTACGACTTTAGTTTGCTGCCTCAATATTTGGAGGTGCTGTTTGCTAAATTGCGGATAGCTGTGGTGTTCGGCGGCGACTGCGATCGCCCCGGCTCAGTGATTTACAAAACTCACAATCCCCGCTCTTGGAAAAGTTACGAAGTAGTCGCCCGCGAGATTGCTAAAGCCTTAGCAGAAATTGGCTTTCAGCAAGTCTTTGTCATGCCTGATGACATGAAATTGCCGGAACAACTCAAACAAAAAAACATTCATTTAGTGTGGCTGAATACTGGCGGAGTCCAGGGCTACAATCCTGTTTGTCACACTCCCGCATTGTTGGAAATGTTGGGAATGCCTTATGTCGGTCACAATCCTCTAAATAGTTCAATTTTAGATAACAAACACGCTTTTAAACGGGAACTGCAATCAGTCGGAATTAAAACCGCTCCGTTTATGACTTGGCATCCTTCTCAAGGAATATTGCACCCTAATTTGCATCAGCGTTTTGCCATCGCTTTTGGTGACTATCAAGGGCCGTTTGTTGTTAAACCAGTATCCGGTCGCGCTTCGCTGCACGTTCATTTTGTAGACAAAATTGAGGGTTTGTCTCAGGCGGTTTCGGAAGTTCACCGCTCCACTCACAATACTGCTTTAATTGAAAAGTATTTGCCGGGACGAGAATTTTGTGTTGCGGTTTGTGGCTATGTTAAATATGCTAAAGGCGGTTTCTCTAAAAATACAAAGCCTTTTGCTTTTTCCACGATAGAGCGCGTGTTGGAGCCTGACGAACGTATCTTTACTTCTATGGATCAAAAGGCGATTACGGCAGATAGAGGACGGTTGATGGGCGGTGAGGAACCAGAACTAAAACAAAAGTTAATTGAGTTAGCTCGAAAAATTTATTGGGAGTTTAGTTTGAACAGTTTGGTGCGGATCGATGTCCGAAGTGATGCTGATGGCTCGCTTTATGTTTTGGAAGCAAATCCGAAACCGGATCTGAAACATCCAGGGGAAAATGTGACGAGTTTGGTAGCTTTAGGTTTGGCGGAATACGGGATGAGTTATAACGATTTAATTTTTAGTTTACTGGCGGATAGGTTGGATTATTTGTTGACTCAGCATATCGAAATTATTCCTCATATTGGGGATTTGCTTCATTAATCGGACTTGCAGGGTGCGCTGCACCTTACCTGTAACCAAAACGGATTTGTAAAGAAATATAAATTCTCGATCCAAGTGAACACAGGCTGGCAAGTTGTGATAGTTTTGAGTAATATCAATTCCGGTGGCACTCCTCATGATTGTTGACAGTTGACAGTTGACAGTTGACAGTTGACAGTTGACTCGCAGTCGTAAAACTGAATGCTTGAGTGTTAACTGTTGACTCGATTTTATTATTCCGATGCAACCGGAAACGATATAAGATAGCGATTGGTAGATGTCCATTTTTGGGTCTGCCTCAAAATAACTCAATTGATATTAATTAGATAAAACAAATGCAAGCATTACTTTTATTAATAGGATTTGGAGGCGGGGCATTAGTCTGCTGGCTAATTTTGAATAAGCGAAATTCACGCAATTTGGTGCGGATGCAGGGTTCGCAGGAGGCTATATCGAATTTGGCTGCTCAGTTGGATGCCAGAACTTCGGAATTGCGGCAAAAGGTGCAGAATGAAAATCAGCTAAATTCAGAATTGTCTCAGTTGCAAAGTCGGTTGGAAACTGTGACTCGCGAGCAAGAAGTGTTAAATAATCAAGTGTCGGAAATGGAAGAATTTTTGGCAGGAATTGCCCAGGATCGATCGCAGATTGATTCTCTGATTGCTGATTTGCAGTTTCAGCTAGAAAATGCTCAACAAGCTGAGTCGCAGTTAGCAGAAGTGGCCGAACTTAAAGATCAGTTAGAAGTTGCGGATCGGGAGCGATCGCAGCTTAACGCTCAATTGCTGGAAATGCAAGCACAGTTAGAGGCGGTTGATGCAGAACGTTCTCAATTTCACGCTTTGCTGTCGGAATTTGAGAGTCAGTTGGAAACGGCTACTCAAAGCAGATTGCAGGTACAGTACCAGTTGTCGGAAATTCAAATTAAGTTCGATCGCTCCATTGAAGAGCGGCAGCAACTTCAGTCTCAACTGTCGGGTTTGCAAGCTCAACTGCAATTAGTCGAAGCAGAGCGATCGCAATTTACTTCGGAATTGTCAGATATACAAGCTCAATTGGAGAGTGCAGAGCAAGAACGCGAAATACTCAACTCTCAATTGCAAACCGCTCGCCAACAAGCAAAGCAACCTCCATTTGAATTATTAGAACTGCAAAGAGAGTTAGAAGCGGCTAATCTGGAGAAAATGCAGTTAAACTCTCAAGTTCATGAACTACAACTTCAATCCGAAATGGT
Organism: Microcoleus sp. T2B6; assembly: GCF_036700475.1. Lineage (NCBI taxonomy): Bacteria > Bacillati > Cyanobacteriota > Cyanophyceae > Oscillatoriales > Microcoleaceae > Microcoleus > Microcoleus sp. T2B6. The sequence goes on from NZ_JAUBOZ010000065.1 coordinate 34,570, forward strand.
TGTTCTAGAGCGACAAAGACTGCTGTCTGAGTTGTCAGAATTGGAGTCTCAGATACAGCGCAAGGAGGGAGATAGCTCGCAACTCCAGTCTCAGTTATCAGAACTGCAAGCTGAATTAGAAACTGCTAACACAGAACGATCGCACCTTTATTCTCAACTGTCCCAATTGCAAAGTCAAATCGAGACAGCCAACCAGATCCCAACTCAACTTCAATCTCAAATCTCGGAGTTAGAACACCAGTTAGAAAGTGTGCGTCAAACTCGCTCTGAATTAGAAGTTCAGCTAGAAACTGCTAACACAGAACGCTCGCAACTTTATTCTCAACTCTCCCAATTGCAAAGTCAAACCGAGACAGCCAACCAGAATCAAACTCAACTTCAATCTCAAATCTCCGAGTTAGAGCAACAGTTAGAAAGTGCGCGTCAAAGTCGCTCTGAATTGGAATCTCAACTCACTTCTCAAATCTCGGAATCCCAAAGTCAAATCGAGACAGCCCACCAGAATCAAACTCAACTTCAATCTCAAATCTCCGAGTTAGAACACCAGTTAGAAAGTGTGCGTCAAAGTCGCTCTGAATTGGAATCTCAACTCACTTCTCAACTCTCGGAATCCCAAAGTCAAATCGAGACGGTTAATCAGAATCAAACTCAACTTCAATCTCAAGTATCGGACTTAGAAAATCAGCTAAATAGCCTGCGTCAAACTCGCTCTGAATTAGAAGTTCAGCTAGAAACTGCTAACACCGAACGATCGCAACTTTCTTCTCAACTCTCGGAAATTCAAAGTCAAGCCGAGACAGCCAATCAGAATCAAAATCAACTTCAATCTCAAATCTCGGAGTTAGAACACCAGTTAGAAAGTGTGCATCAAACTCGCTCTGAATTGGAATCTCAGCTAACTTCTCAAATATCGGAATTCCAAAGTCAAATCGAGACAGCCAATCAGAATCAAAATCAACTTCAATCTCACATCTCCGAGTTAGAACATGAGTTAGAGAGTGTGCGTCAAAGTCGCTCTGAATTGGAATCTCAGCTAACTTCTCAAATATCGGAATTCCAAAGTCAAATCGAGACAGCCAATCAGAATC
>NZ_JAUBOZ010000065.1:35757-40859 GCF_036700475.1 Microcoleus sp. T2B6
AAACTCAACTTCAATCTCAAATCTCGGAGTTAGAACACCAGTTAGAAAGTGTGCGTCAAAGTCGCACTGAATTGGAATCTCAGCTAACTTCTCAAATTTCCCAATTGCAAAGTCAAATCGAGACAGCAAATCAGAATCAAGATCAACTTCAATCTCAAATCTTTGAGTTAGAAAATCAGTTAGAAAGTGTGCGTCAAAGTCGCTCTGAATTGGCATCTGGGCTAGAAACTGCTAACAGAGAACGATCGCACCTTTATTCTCAACTCTCGGAAACTCAAAGTCAAATCGAGACAGCAAACCAGAATCAAGCTCAACTTCTATCTCAAGTATGCGAGTTAGAACATCAGCTAGAGACAGTTTATCAAGAACGCTTGCAGCTAACATCGCAACTTTCCGAAGCGGGCGATCGACAATCTGAGCATTTTGAGTCGAAGTCAGGGAAAATTAAAGCATCTACTTCAGATACCAAAGTTGGGAAGAGTCAAGGATTTGTTGTTTCTCAGCAGGGTCAAGGCGATTATACTACTATTAGCGAAGCGCTGAAAAATGCAGCACCGGGCACGCGCATTGACGTGCATCCAGGCGTTTACCGTGAAAGTCTAATTATCGACAAATCGGTAGAAATTATCGGCAGCGGAGAGGTCGATCGCATTGTGGTTGAAAGTATCAACTCAAACTGCATTAAAATGGCAACTGACAGTGCTTTAGTGCGCGGTTTAACGCTGAGCGCAACTGGGAAATATTACACTGTAGATATTCGTAAAGGCGAGTTAATCATAGAAGACAGCGATATCACTTCTGCGGACTATTCTGTGGTGGGAATTTGCGGCCCTGATGCAAATTCTATCCTCCGCCGCAGTCAAATTCATGATGGGGTATGGAACGGAATTTTTATATCCGATAATGGGAAAGCAACGGTGGAAGATTGCAGTATTTTTGACAACGGCAGTTTGGGAATAGGTGTCGGATTGGGAGGAAAATTGATCGTGCGCCGGTGTCGGATTAATGGTAATGAAGGTGAGGCGATCGCCGTTTACACAGATGGCATTGCTACCGTGGAAGATTGCGATTTAACGGGCAATGCTGGGGGTGCTTGGCGCATTGCAGATAACGGATACCTGCGCGACAAAGGCAATCAAGAATAGAAGAAGGAAGAAGGCAGAAGGCAGAAGGCAGAAGGCAGAGGGAAGAGGGAAGGAGGAAGAAGGCAGAAGGCAGAAGGCAGAAGGCAGAAGGAAGAGGGAAGGAGGAAGAAGGAAGAGGAAAGAGAATTCCCAATTAGCGATTCCCAATCCCCGATTGCCAATACCCAATTACCAATTACCCATTCTCAATGCCTAACAATCGAGCTGGATTGTGTTTCATCATTAAATCAATTTCCTGCGGAGAAATGCCTTCACCTATCAATTTTTTCACAAATAATTTGTAGCCTTCTGCAGGTAAAGGATCGGGTTTCCTTCCTAAATCCGTGCTCATCACAAAATGCTCTGCTCCTATTAGTTTAATCGCTGCTGCCATTTTACTAATAGGAACTTGATGCCAGTTTTTGTGTCCGTCATCAGCGGCATTTTCTCCCATCAAATCGTTCACAAATGCTAGTTCTAGAAAAGCTCCGGCTGCGGCGACTGTTTGCATATTTTCTAGGGATAAACCGGGTACATCCGCCATTGCGTGGGTAATCAGGATGTTCTTAATCTTGAGCAGGTTGGCTGCACCGACAACTGCCATCACTTCTTCTGAGGAAATATGACCGGTTTCCAATACCAAATTCTCTTTGGCTACAATCTTCAACACCGCTGCTGTTTCCGGTAAAACCTTGCCATTTTCCGCAACTTTAATCCCAATTCCCGGCTTGTGAAAAACCTGCAAGTGATGCTCAGCATCAACCGTTGGCAGCCACACTACTTTACCGTATTTGCCACCGATGCGGTGCATTGCGTCAACAGCGTCGGGATTAATGCCGCCTACCGAATGATTGAGAACAACTCCTCCGAAAACTTCGATTTCTGGTACTATTTTATTAACCAAAACTGCCCGCGCTGCTGTGCTGGCATAATGATTTTTTAATACAACAGCTTTCATCTTCGCCCTAGCAGCTAATTTCGCTACCTCAAAATCATCCAACCTGCGGAGAATCACATCGGGAGAAGAATGAATGTGAAAGTCGATCGCACCTTCAATCGTACTCTGTGGCAAATTGATTATCGGCGAATCTCCGACAGCATAAACTGGCAGACAAAACCAATAGCAAACCATCCAAACTAACGTTAAAAAAACAGCTTGCATTCCTCCCCTCTTCCCTTCTCCCCTCTGCGTTCTCTGCGCCCTCTGCGGTTCATCCCCTCTTAATCCTCTCAAATAAAAGATTGAATCGCATTTGCCAAAGCTTCTGCATTCTCTTCGTGCATTCCCAAAGAACCAGGAATAACTCGCGATTCAACACCCGGTAATTCCGTTAATGCTTCCATTTCAGCCTTAGATTTTGGTGGCGCATTTTCAGCAATTACAACCATCACCGGCACTGCTAATTGTTGAAATTTATCTGTAAATTCCGATCGCACTTTTGCCGTATCTAAACCACCAGTCACAAAGGCAGCGGAACCAAATCTCGCACCGGGTTTTTGCGTCACTTGCCATTTGCTTTGAATGAAATCGGGCGTGACTTTAGCTGCATCAACATAGACGTGGCGGCGGTACATCAAACTGAGAAATGACGGCGCAGTGTTGAGTTTGTATAGGAATTGTCCCAGTAAGGGCGATCGTACTAATTCTCTCACGACTCCATGCCAGCCGCTTTGCTGCTTGCTCATCGTCGGCAAAGGCCCGCGCCAAGTCGGCGCTGCTAACACAATCTTTGACCAAACATTCGGCTGTGATTGCGCTAAGTGCATCGCATAACCCGCAGCGTGACCGGCAGCAACTACAGCCACAGGAGTATTAAAAATTGACTCAACAAAATCCTTGAGAAATTGATGGTATAATTGCGGCTGATAGTCGGTTCGCGGCCGATCCGATTCGCCGAAACCCGGCCAATCTAAGCTCACCACTTGAAATTTATGAGCTAACAATTCTGCTAAAGGACGCATTTCTTCTCGCGTCGAAACCGTACTGAAAGCCGGCAGCAGCAATACAGGATTTCCCTGTCCTCTGGTTTCGTAAATAACTTTGATTGGCGTTTCTTTCCAATTCCAGAGATATTGTTGAACTGCGGCGGGATAGTTGCCAGAACCTGATTTTGTTAAATTTGTAGTTTGAGTCATGGCTGTTTATTCTTTTAATTTGCTTCGGCTTGCTTGCTCAATTCACAAGCAAGTGCCTTATTTTTCATCATTTGAAAGATGTTGTAAAATCCGTTAGCGCGGGAAGGTGTCAGACTCACATTCAATCCCGTGTCTTGAATAAAATCTGGGGTAATGGTGACAATTTCAGCAGGCGTTAATCCGCTCAAACCTTCCACCAGCAAGCCAACTAATCCTTTGACTAACTGAGCGTCTGAATCGCCTTGATACAAAACTTTTCCGTCTGCCAAATTTGCAGTAACATAAACTTGCGACGCGCAGCCAGAAACTTTGTTTTCCGGCAGTTTGTCGCTTTCGGGAAATGCTGGGAGTCTTTTGGCATACCACAGCAGTTGTTCGTAGCGCTGTTTCGGATCGGAATGTCGCTGAAAGCGCTGAACGATTTTAGCTAGGGCTGCGGGTAGCGCGGTGTTTGCGGACATGATTCACTCGTAGCGGTTTACTTCGTTAATATTATACATTTAATTTTGGCGGCGGGTGCGATCGCCTGCTCATCTCCTCCCACTGAAGCCGTCTTCAGGTGAATGGGTTATTGTTATTGTAGTTAACGAGTTCGAGCGTTCAAAACAGAGGAAATATGGTATTTAGTGCTGTTAATCAAGATTGTGGTGTAATGTAGTGACTCTGCAAAAACTCTGGCTACAACATCGCATTTTTCCGGCAGTTGTCTTTTTAGGATTGGGTTTGCTATTAACCATCGCCCTTTCGCTTTCTTTTGGTGCGGTGCCGATGAGTTCAGATCAATTGTGGCAAGCATTTCTGCACCGAGGTGATGCTGTCAATCAAACTATTTTCTGGGAATTGCGTTTGCCCAGAGTTGCGGCAGCGCTGACGGTTGGTGCGGCTTTAGGAATGTCGGGGGCTTTGCTGCAAGGTTTGCTCCGCAACGGTTTAGCAGATCCTTTTGTATTAGGAATTTCGGCGGGTGCAGGGTTGGTTGCGATTACTACGCTGACTTTGGGAATATTTCAAACTTGGGTGCTTTTGGCGGCCTGGATAGGTGCTATTTTAACTTCGATCGATTTTATCACCCAATCAAAGCAGTTGGGCTGGAGATTTGCTGGGTAAGTTTAACCTGAAAAATGTCGCAGCCCAATTGCAAGGAGATAGCCCCGTTCGAGGCTACGTGACGCTTTCAGCGGAAAAGGTTTTAGAGGCTAATCCCGAAGTAATCATTTTAGTCGATCGCGGAGAAGGAATTTTAGACCAATTTAAATCTGATTCATTTTGGAATCAACTAACAGCCACAAAAAATAATCGAGTTTACGTTTTTGACTACTACGGATTGGTCAACCCCGGCAGTATCGAAAAAATTGAGCAAGCAACTGCTCAACTTAAACAAGTTCTAGCTAAAAAGTAGAGACCCGGTTTTGAGAGATAAAAAATCTCTATAAATCCTGGAACAAATTGAGTACAATTTATATAAAAGTGAGAAAGCTAAAGGTAGTCAAAAGCGCACCATTGTCAGCAACAGGCAAGATGCCTGTGCCACAAAAGATAAATTTTCTTGTGCAACAGGCATCTTGCCTGTTCATAAAAGGTTAATTCACAATCGATCTGATATCTTGCACCACTGTCAGCAACAGGCAAGATGCCTGTTCCACAAAAGATAAGTTTTCTTGTGGAACAGGCATCTTGCCTGTTCATAAAAGGTTAATTCACAATCGATCGGATATCTTGCACCATTGTCAGTAACAGGCAAGATGCCTGTTCCACAAAAGATAAATTTTCTTGTGGAACAGGCATCTTGCCTGTTCATAAAAGGTTAATTCACAATCGATCGGATATCTTGCACCATTGTCA
>NZ_JAUBOZ010000065.1:40959-44398 GCF_036700475.1 Microcoleus sp. T2B6
ACAGGCAAGATGCCTGTTCCACAAAAGATAAATTTTCTTGTGGAACAGGCATCTTGCCTGTTCATAAAAGGTTAATTGACAATGGTGCAACATATGAGATCGATCGCCCTCAAGTCAGATCCAGAGGCGGCAAACCGCGCAACTGCCGCAGCGAGTTGATACACGCCTGACAGTCGCAGCCAAACAGCGCCGCCGCCGCATCGCTTTCTTCTTCCGAAAAATCCAGCATCGCCAGCCGTTCTTCACCCGGGCGCTGCCAAGTAATTCTCGACTTAGAAGCCACAGCAGCAGACTTACCAGGAAGCCGCACGCAAGTCAGACGCTGAGTGTGGGGCGATCGCACGCATTGGGGCGAATCCGCCGATTGGCTTGGTGTTTCGCCAATTTGAGCGGGATTTGCGATCGCGCTCAAAGACATCAAAGATCCAAACAGCGTCGGACTTACCAATAAAGTGAGTAGCAATCGATTCATTTGTCGTCCTTAAGAACTTCAACGTATACAGTAGCCGATTATCTGTTGCAATTCAACAAGATTTTCGCCCCAAATCAGTACATTTTGCCGCTATTAAGGCTTAAAAGCCGAATATTTACCGCCTAAACCTCGAATAATTGTCCCCGTATTAGCAACCAGCATTTTCTGATAAGTATCACCTTTGCTTCCCAGTTTAAGATTTGTTGCAATTTTAGTAAGTCTAGCTTGCCAGTGATAACAAACTCTTCCAATGCGGGTAAACTGATTTCAGCAAGGGCAACTCGAAGCAGCGAACAAGTTTACCTCAAAAACCAGGTGGGGAGTGATGAGTACAGTTTTAGTGGTGGAAGATTCCCGCAGCCAGCGGGAGTGCATTTCACATCAGTTGAGATGCAGCGGATTGAATGTAATTCAGGCATCTGACGGTGTGGAAGCGCTGGATAAAATTGAGAAAAATTGTCCTGATTTAGTATTATTAGATGTCATAATGCCCCGTCTAGACGGCTACGGGGTTTGTCGTTTAATTAAAGCTAATCCCGAAACTCGGAACATACCGGTGGTATTTTTAACAGGCAAGGGACAGCAGTTAGCTTTATTTGCGAGGTTCCAGGGCGATCGCGCCGAGGCTTATGTTAGCAAACCTTGGCAGCCGAGGGAACTTTTGGCAACGATCAAAAAAGTTTTGCTCAATGCCAATATTAAGTTCGATCGAGCTTCTGCCGACGCTTGGACAGAATACGGAATTTTAAATTTAAGTACAGTCGAACTGTATCAAAGCCATGCCGATGCTTGGACAAAATACAGCGCCCAAATTATTAAATTGTACGATTCCAGCTTAGCAGCTTTCGAGCAAGCTTTGGCAATTGAACCGAGTCACTCGAATGCAAACAAGTATCGCAACCGAGTCCAGACAATCCGGACAATTTTGATGAAAAAATTAGAGCAAACTAAACCCTGCAAAGTGTGCGATTATTATTACGGTAAGGATGGCATCAATTGTGCGGTGCATCCTGCTGGCCGCCCTCAAGAACTGTGTCGCGATTGGGAATTTAATTAAACTAAAATGAAAACAAATAACCGCGCTAACTTGGAAAAGTTGCTGCAAGAAAGAAACGAACATCCCGAAAGAATGGCGGAAATTGATGAAAAAATTAATGCCACTTTCCGCAAAAATTACGCAATTTTAGTAATGGATATGTCGGGATTTTCGCGCACGACAGTCCGCTACGGAATTATTCATTTTTTGGCAATGATTCACCGGATGCACGGAATTGTCAAACCGATAATTTCAGAATACGGTGGCACTGTAGTTAAGGAGGAAGCAGACAATATTTTTGCAGTTTTTACTGATGTAAAATCAGCGGTGGAAGCTGCGATCGACTCTTTGAAACAAACGGCGGCTGTCAACACCACACTGCCGCCGGAGATGGATATTTACCTCTGCATTGGTATTGGCTGTGGCGATGTTTTGATGCTGGAAGGAGAGGATATGTACGGATCGGAATTTAATCTGGCATCTAAGCTGGGAGAGGATGTGGCGGAACGGGGAGAGATTTTGCTCACTTCAGCAGCCTTTGAAAAGTTAGAAGGTGACAAGCAAGATTGGGAAAAAGTGGAACTTTCGGTTTCAGGTTTGGAATTGGTGGCGTATAAGCGGCTGTAATCTGGTGAATTTCTGTTGTCTTCTCGTTCTTCGCCATGCTGGAAAATGAGAACATGAGTTGCGTCAGCCTTCACTAGAAACCCGGTTTCTTCGCAGATATCGGGCGACTCAGCCATTTGGGTAGAAACCGCGTTGATGAGGCTATATTCTTAGACAATATCGAATTTAAATAAAATTTAAAATCAGATGATTGAGGAACACAAAACTTGGCAATCTATTAATTTATCCGCTATTCGACAGCGGCTGGCTTGGCTGCAGCAACAGCCAGACAAAGTTATTTTTTGTAAAGAGTCTGGTGTTCACTATGTTGCAGTCACAAAAGAGCGATCGCACATTAAGCTATCTTTAGTAGAAAAGATAAATCAGCACACAGATTTACTGCAATCTATTTTCGATTTCAACAATCCTTTACATCTAGTGTCTGAATATACTCAGGCAATGATGTTGGGTTTAGTGTGGCAAAGCCAACCTCAAAGAATCTATATGGCTGGATTTGGGGGCGGCAGAATTCCCTTAGTTTTGCACCACTATTTGCCGGAAACTGTTATAGAATGTGCGGATGTAGACCCGATCGCGATCGAAGCAGCTACACAGTGTTTTGGGGTAAAATTGGACGATCGGCTAACTGTAACAATTCAAGACGGCAGAGAGTATTTAGAGCAGCAAAAATCAGATACTCAGTACGATATCATCATGATCGACGTAGCTTTTGGCAACGGCTACTTTCCCCACCGCCTATCCACCAAAGAATTTTATCAACTCTGCGAAAAACGCTTGTCAACAGCAGGAGTTGTGCTGGTAAATCTGCTGCAAAGAGATGAGTTTTATGCGGAAAAAATCCAGACTTTTCAAAGCGTGTTTTCTCAGGTGTGCGTGTGTCCGTGGAAGGACATTAACAGCGTTTTGATTGGTAGCAACAGCGCTATTTTAGGGAAAGATGAGATTGTTGCTAAAGCAAAATATTTACAAGATACCTATCAATTTTCCTTTCCCTTAACAGACAGGGCGCTGGAGGTAAAAATAGGTAGAGAATTGGCGGAGGCTGTACCTAATTTAGACAAAGCTCAAATTTTTTATGACGATTCACCCCCCGCTGGTTATTTTGATTGCTGGTTATTTTGATATCTATAATAAGTCCGGCTTTACTCTTTGTGGAACAGGCATCTTGCCTGTTACTGATACAATGTTGATATCACCCAGGGATTGAAAGAGAATGTGGGATGAAATGGGTGCATCTCAGTTTGGCAAATACATCAAATTGAAAGTTGACCGTTGAGATAAGCACAGCGAAGAGCAAGGATAGA
>NZ_JAUBOZ010000066.1:0-43437 GCF_036700475.1 Microcoleus sp. T2B6
CCGTCCTTTTTGGACGGGCGGGACGCCCATCCCACAATAACAATTAAAATTGTAAGTTATTTAATTCGCGATCCTAATTTGGTGTGCAGTAAACTCACAGCCATGTAATAATAGCCACTTAAGGCTACAAAACTTAACAAAAAAACTTGACAAATTATATATTAATACCAGGATTGCGGTGACAAAAAAGAACGATCGCCCTTCCATTAAAAAAGAACGATCGCCCTTTACACCCTCTTTCTATCTAAATCATGAAACTACGTCGAGCGCACGCCCTATGCGGCTTGTTAAGCGTCAATATCGAGTTCCCGCACTAAAAAAGCCCATTCATCTGCCAATTCTTCAATGACTTTCGCAGTGGGTTTGCCGCCCCCGTGTCCCGCTTTAGTTTCAATGCGAATTAACACTGGTTTTTCTCCCGCGTGGGTTTCTTGCAAAGCAGAAGCAAACTTGAAACTGTGGGCCGGAACCACCCGATCGTCGTGATCGGCAGTTGTAATCATTGTCGCCGGATAAGCCGTTCCCGGTTTGAGATTGTGCAACGGAGAATAGCCGTGAATTGTGGAAAATTCTTCGGGATTTTCCGGCGAACCGTATTCAGAAGTCCACGCCCAACCAATGGTAAACTTGTGGAAGCGCAACATATCCAAAACGCCGACTGCGGGCAATGCTGCACCGAACAATTCCGGCCGCTGAGTCATGCAAGCCCCCACTAATAAACCGCCATTGCTACCACCTGCGATCGCCAATTTGGCAGGTTTGGTGTATTTGTTTTCGATCAACCATTCAGCGCCAGCTATAAAGTCATCAAACACGTTTTGCTTATTCAACTTTGTGCCTGCTTGGTGCCATGATTCGCCGTACTCGCCACCTCCCCGCAAACAGGCGATCGCATAAACTCCGCCCATCTCTAACCACACTATCCTGCTAACAGAAAAACTCGGAGTTAGCGAGATACCAAAACCACCGTATCCGTAAAGGTAGGTGGGGTTATTGCCATCCAAGTGCAAGCCTTTCTTGTGGGTGATAAACATGGGTACTTGCGTACCGTCTTTGCTTGGGTAAAATACTTGTTTTGTCTCGTAATCGTCGGGATTAAAATCGACCTTTGGCTGCCGATAAATCGTACTTTCATCTGTCACCATATTATACCGATAAATGGTGTTTGGCGCAGTGAAACTGGTGTAAGCATAAAAGGTTTCGGTGTCGTGGCGCTTGCCGCCGAATCCTCCCACCGAACCGATTCCCGGCAAAGCTATTTCTCGCGCGAAACAGCCGTCTAAGTTGAAGATTTTAATTTGGGTGTAGGCGTCTTTCAGATAAGAAGCCACAAATTGATTGTTGAGGATGCCAATACCTTGGAGGGTTTCGGCTGCTTCGGGGATAATTTCTGTGAACCCCCCCTCCCTGGGCGACGGGCGGGTTTCGTCACCACCGAGACATGAGGGAGGTGGGTTGTTGGTGTCGATCGCAATTACCCGGCCACAAGGTGCATTTAAGTCAGTTTGAAACCAGAACAGAGGGCCTTCATTGTCGATGAAGCTGTACTCTGCCTCGAATTCGTTAATGAGTTCTACAACAGGCGATTCAGGGGCTGTTAAGTCTTTATAGAAAATCAGGTTTTTTGTTTCAGTTCCCTGCCAAACTGATATAATTAGATATTTGCCGTCTTCAGTGACGCCGCCGCTAAATCCCCATTCTTTTTGGTCTGGGCGATCGTAAATCAATACGTCTTCTGATTGGGCTGTTCCTAACTTGTGATAAAACAGTTTTTGGTAATAGTTAACGTCTTCGTGCTTGCTTTTTTCGTTGGGTTCGTCGTAGCGGCTGTAAAAAAAGCCTTTACCGTCGTGAGTCCAGGATGCGCCTGAGAATTTCACCCACTTTAAATGATCCGATAAATCTGCACCTGTTTCGATATCGCGGACTTTCCATTCTTGCCAGTCGGAACCGGAAGTTGACAAACCGTAAGCCATGTATTTGCCGTCTTCGCTGATAGCTATCCCACCCAAAGCAACAGTTCCATCTTCTGAGAGAGTGTTGGGGTCAATTAATACTTTGGGTTCGTCGTCGAGGGATGTTAATGTGTAGAGTACGGATTGATTTTGCAGGCCGTCATTCTTGTAGTAGAAATAGCGAGCTCCTTCTTTGAAAGGTATGCCGTATTTCTCGTAATCCCAAAGTTGAGTCAGGCGCTGCTTAATTTTTTCCCGCGCCGGAATTTCGTTGAGGTAGGCAAAAGTGACTGCGTTTTGGGCTTCCACCCAAGCTTGGGTTTCCTCAGAGTCGGGATTTTCCAGCCACCTGTAGGGGTCAGATACTTTGACGCCGTGGTAGTCGTCTGTTTGGTCGATTTTGCGGGTTGTGGGGTAGCTTAAAGGTCGATCGAATTTGGTCATGATTTTTTACTACTCTCGGTAACTTTTTCCAGTTTACCCTTTCGCGGCAGTGACAGGGGAGAGTCGCTCAATTTTGGATTTGAGATTTTATCCTAAATCTGGGTTAAATAAGTAACCCCACCTCAAAAAACAGAATACTTTGATACCTGAATCCTTTAAAATATTGGGTGTATAACATAGAAGATATCGCCAATAAATACTATTTTAAAATGAGATATAATTAATTTAGTTTTTTTCGGATAACGTGCTTCCCAAGAATGACTAAATTTCCCCATGACCAGTTTGCCAAAGAATACCTAAGAGAGTTATTGTCACCTCTAGGAGAAGTAGAAACCAGTAAAGATGTTTCTGCTCAAGTTCGAGAAATTGATATCTGGTTTAAACCCACTTCTGTATCGCCTGAATACGTAGAGAATTTAGGTTTGTTAGGTCAAATGACTGCGACTGTGGCTGCGATCGAACCATTTCGCAATGCCGTCAATACAGAGGATATCTTCAGTTGTGTTGTCAAACTTTTAAATACTAGGGCAGAATTACTGCGCCGAGCTAATCGAGAAGAGCAACGTTTAGAATCCCAGCAATTACCCAGGTTGTGGATTCTGACTCCCACAGCTTCGGAGGCTTTGTTAAGCAGCTTTAATTTTATGCTTCCCCAAGAGTCAGAAGGTTGGGGGAGGGGGGTTTATTTTCTATCGGAAGTTTGGCGAGTAGGATTGATAGCTATTCACCAGCTACCGAATGTTCCAGAAACGATGTGGTTGCGGATTTTAGGTAAGGGTAAAGTACAGCAAGGGGCGATCGCGGAATTAACAAGATTGCCTGTTGATAGTCCCTTACGAGCTAGTACGCTAGAATTATTGTACAACCTGCAAGCGAATCTGCAAGTAAATTTAGCAGCTAGTACCCCAGGAAATCAGGAAGATAAGGAGTTAGTTATGGCGCTCGTACCTCTGTTACAACAAAAAATAGATGAGGCCACACAACAAGGAAGAGAAGAAGGAAGAGAAGAAGGAAGAGAAGAAGCACAGCGGTTGATTTTGCAAAACTTTCTGCAAGTCAGATTTGGGGATTTAGACGCTAAGACAATTGCCTTTTTTGCCTCTGTCTCGGCTTTACCTGTTGGTGAATTCACTATGTTGTTAGTGCAATTATCCACATTGCCAATTGCCCAAGCAGATAGACAACAAGTACAAACTTTAATCGCCGAAAATGTCTTGAGAAAGCGCTTTGGTCAATTAGAAGTAAACACCGTCAATCTCATCCCAAATTTGCTCGCAGTGTCGGCCGAAAATTTATCGCTATTGCTGTCACAACTCCCGGATTTGTCAATAGAAGAACTAATTGCTAGATTAGAAAACTCTTCCGTTTGAGTAAAAAAAGAGCGATTAAGCTCGATCGAGTTCTTGTGGAAAGTAGGGGTTGGGCGTCCCGCCCGCCAGAAAACACAATTTAGATGCGGGACAACTTATAACTAATCCAACTCCCTCCTTCCTTCCAAAGCACGAGCCAATGTAACTTCATCGGCATATTCCAAATCTCCCCCCATCGGCAAACCAAAAGCTATGCGCGTCACTAGGGTAAAAGGTTTTAATAAGTGACCGATATAAAGAGTAGTAGTTTCGCCTTCCACGCTGGGACTAATAGCAATAATTACTTCCTTAACTTTTTGCTGGCTGACGCGCCGCACTAACGGTTGAATGTTCAATTGTTCCGGGCCAATTCCATCCATCGGCGAGATAACGCCGCCAACAACGTGATATTTACCCATATATTCCCGCGTTTTTTCTAAAGCGATTACGTCGCGGGATTCTGACACTACACAAATGGTATGAGTGTCGCGGTTGGTATTGCGGCAAATTTCGCAAACAGGGTCAGCAGATAAGTGAAAGCATACTTGACAGAAACCTACTTGCTGTTTGGCATCAATCAAAGATTTAGCTAGGGCTTGCACTTCTTCTTCCGGTCGCTTCAAAATATGTAAAGCGAGCCGCTGAGCTGTTTTTGGACCGACTCCGGGCAAGCGCTGCAATTGTTCGATTAAACGAGCTAAAGGTCGAGTGTACATTAAAAATTGGCGGTAATTGGTAATATCATTTCTGGTTGATTCGCGACAATATAATTTGTGCGATGTAGGGGCGGGTTTTACCAACCATCTATGTTTAAAACTAAGTATATCATAAACCCGCCCCGCCCATACACTGAGGAATATTGACTAATTTACCCTCCACTAATTTTAGCTTTGTAGCCTAACTTTGTGATAATTTCTAGCAGCTTTTGCTTGTGTTCGCCTTGAATTTCGATTTCATTATCTTTGACTGTGCCGCCAGTACCGCATTGGGCTTTTAGCTGCTTGGCTAAAGTTGCTAATGTTTCGGGTTTTTCCTGAAAGCCGCTGATGACTGTAACTGTTTTGCCGCCGCGTCCTTTTCGGGATGCTTCGATTTTGAGGTTTTGTTGATTGGGGGGAACTTCGGCAACTCCCCGTTGGAGGGCGGCCGAGTTGTCAACGTTGCCAAACTCGGAGTAAACTATTCGTTTGCCCTCGGTTGTTTTGCTGTCAGAATCTTTGCGTTTGGATGCTGCCATAGGTTAAGATGCTTGAACTTTTTTTACTGGTATTTCTAGTTTTAGCGGATTGGGTGTAAGGTGGCGATCGCTCGTTTAAACCCTGATATTATACCTATTGTATTAGCCGATCAAGGGTTCAGGGAATTATTAAGTGTCTTATTATTATCGATCGCTTTTGAGTGTTGCGGGTAAAGGCGATCGCTCTTGAATCGGATAGCGACGTTGGGCGATCGTTTGTGTTAACGTTAAACTGCGATCGCCTGGTGCCGGATGAGTCGATAACAAAGCAATATCTAAACGAGATTGTCGCGCTAATCGCTGGAAAAAGTCTGCTGCGCCTGCTGCGTGCCCGTAATGGGAAACCAGGAGTTGTAAGCCAAATTCATCGGCTTGGGCTTCCTGATTGCGAGAAAATTGGGCTTTGCTTAAATTGGAAGCGATCGCAGCGCCAACATTCAGCAACCCACCTCCATCGCCTGCGAACACCGCTACCACAAATTGTAGCGCCAATCCCCGCCCAATTCCCCGCAAATGATCGCGATAGGCGAAATGACCCAACTCATGACCTAAGATCATCATCAACTCGTTTTCCGATTCCAATTGCTGTATTAAACCCCGATAAACAATAATTGTATCTCCAGGTAAGGCTAGCGCGTTTACAGTATCATCGGGAATGTAAAGTAGGCGATAATTGCGATCGATATTTTTTTGTTTAGGTAATTTAGTTTCCAGGCGATTCAGGAGTTGATTCAGGGTATCTTGTGCTGGAGAAGAGCTCGCAAGACGTTCGTAAGCTGGGATAACTAACGCCCCCAAACGCTGTTCGAGTTCGGGGGGAATTAATAAAATTAGCCCATCTACCAGTTTGATGCTTCCCCAAAGCAATAAACAGACTAATGCTAAAAAAATCCCAAATAGGGTTAGCAGTTGTCTGTTACTTGTGGGTGGATTGCGATCGCTCATAAGGTTTTTCAATTATTGTATGATGGTAGAATGCGTTGTGATAATTTAACGCATCCTACAAGTTATATAAAAGCACCGAACTAATTGTTCTTTGTCGGTCGGAAGGGATTTAAAAAATTAATCAGAGGAAACAGGTTGCGAGACTGTATCCACAGTTTACCCTCTCCACTGAAACGACAAACTAAGCCTTCTCCACCTAAAATTCCCGTCCTCAAGTTTGTCCAGGATAACCCCCCCATAACTTCAACATTATACTTCAGCGTATCCTCAAAGGCGACAATATAACCGGTATCGACGATATAACTTCCATTGACTGGAATTTCCAGGATGGCGCCATAGGAATTAAACCAGATATCGCCTTCTCCAGTTGCTTTCAGAAAAAACAGAGATTCGCCACTAAAAAAACCTTTTAAACCCTGAAATTTACTATCTAGGTCTACAGTAGAACTCGATGCCACAAACGCAGAAGATTGCAGCATCAAGCTATTTCCCTTGAGGTGATAATGTTGAATATCGCCGGGAAGTCCAGGGGAAATGTAAAGTGTTCCAGAACGTTCGGGGGCAGTAAATTCGCTGATAAACAAAGACTCACCTGTTAACATTCGCGTGAGGCCTTTCATTAAACCTCCTTTGACTTTTGATTTCAGGGTGATGTGACTATCCATCGCTGCCATGCCCGAACCTTCTACCAACACCGTTTCGTTGGCAGGAATTTTGAGTTTTAGTTGGGCATATGATGGAGAATGCTCGATTGTATATGAGATATTGCTAGGCATATAAGTTGACAGTTGATAGGTGGCAGTTGGCAGTTGATGGTTGAGAGTTGGGAGTTGATGGTTGATGGTTGAAAGTTGGGAGTTGACAATAAACAGAGAATAGGTAAGCTGTTCAGCATTTAAATAGAATGCCAACAAACAATTCGCCGTCTTGTGGGGTGTCTCGCCCGCCCTGAATATGCAATTTAAATGCGTGACAGCTTAATAAGAACTTTATCGGTCTCCTTTTTGTTCCATTCTCTTCGTCTTCCTCTCTTGCTACCTCGGAGGTAAACGACTGCCGACGGCTTGACCGAATGCTGGGGCCTTGTGGGTTTGACAGAACAGGCGGCCGTTGCCTTTAAAGCGACAAACTAAACCTTCTCCGCCGATAAATGCACTCAACCAACTACTTCCGGGAGGTTTGGTAATTTCAAACTTTAAAGTTTTCTCAAAGGCGACAATATGACCTGTATCAACAATATATTCTCCTTTGACAGGAACTTCGTAAATTGCGCCGAAGGAACTCAATAGTACGTCTCCATGACCGCCCATATCCAGCCAGAAGATACTTTCTCCAGAAAACAGCGATTTGAAGCCTTGAAAACCCAAGTCAATATTGACATCTGATGTGCTAGCTAAATAAGAACCTGCTTGTACTACTAAGCCACTTGCGCCCATTTTATAGTGCAGCATATCGCCCAACATTTTGGGCGCTAAAAATAGTGTATTTTCCGGTGTGGGCGAGCGAAATACACTTAAAAATAGCGACTCTCCACCAATCATTCGTTTGAGTCCGCCGAGAATACCGCCACCTTTGCCTTGGCGCAATGTCGTACTTGCTTGTAGATAGCCACTCATTGCCACCATTGCACCTGCCTCGGCAACGATTTCTTCACCTGTATTTAGGGTGACACGGGCGATCGTGCTGTCGGGTTGTTGTAAAAGTTCAATTTTCATATTCGGTAGTAGGTAATGGGTATATTCGCTGGCAACTCAAACTTTACTCGACAAAAATTGAACTAAACCATCGATACTTCTGGATTGCAAGTAAATTGTTCCCTTGCCCGTGACTTTATTCACAAACCCTTCCCCGGATGTAATCGAACCTAATAATCCGCCTGCCATTTTTACCGACATTTTTATTCCCGACTCGTAAGCTACTAAATGCCCTGTATCGACAATAAAGTCACCATTAATTTTCTTGCGAGTCAAACCACCATAGGCGCCAAAAAATACCGTTCCCTGTCCGCTGGCTTGCAATTTAAATAAGCCTTCTCCCGAAAACCAACTTGCCAATCCAGCCCAGCGCACGCCTAATTTGATATCGGGGGTACTGGCAATATAAGCACCGGGTTGAAAGCACAGGTTATTTTCGTAGACTTGAGCTTCGGCAATATCTCCGATTGTCGATTGAGAAAGAACGACTTGGAGAGACTGCCGTGTTGCATTTGTAAATCGATTGACGAACAGCGATTCACCACCAAAAAACTTTTTCAATACACCTGACAAAAAACCTCCATTAAATTCTGTTTTCATGGTGAGTGCTGCATCCATTGCTATCATCGCTCCTGATTCAGCAATAATGCTTTCTCCAGGTTCGAGGGTAAGAAAAATTGTGGCAAAGGAAGGTTTATAACGAATGTCGATATCCACGATTTTGGTTTCCTGTTTGGTAACAATAACTGAAACAAGTAAAATCTGCTAATGGTTACTCAATTTAACCTATAATTTGCTGGAAGGAGCGCCCAGAAGGAACAGTGCGAACAATAATTTTTTTATTACCCCTCGCCCTCTATGGAGGTGGATTTGGGGTTGAGGTTATTGAGTTTTACCAGTAGACCGGGATGAGAGAGTAGGATTGTAGGTCTATGCTTTTATTTTACTACGATTGAATTAGCAAGCTGTTGCGTTCTTCAAGAAATGTAACATATCGCACAAGAAGTATGAGATGAGTTTACTGCAATCATTGTGCTAAAATTATTATAACTTTGCTTTAAATATTTAAATTAAAAAGGTGGAAAATCTGGTCGTAGAGTCGATAATTTGCAGTTCGATCGGCGCTAGTGAGAATGTTATAAGCATGGTTAACGATGACCGAAATCTCAAGGCAATTAAGAATATTATGGTGGCATAGCCCTAAGTCAGTAGACTTGAATTTTAAAAATAATTATGCATCAGATCGGCGCCAAGTCCGAAAATTTGTTTGATGGAAAAGACTTTTTCAATAAGTCTAGTCTGTGAAGTGAACATTTCCGGGCGAGGTTTAGGCATCCTGCGGTACGGTTGGGGAGGATGTCAAAATCAAATTTGTTCGATCGCCTCAAGTCCCCAAGCAATTTGGTACGATCGACTAAGCGCGCGATCGACACGCCCGCCTCTAGCTTACCCGCCAATCTAAAAAATCTAAAATCTAAAATCTAAAATCAAATGACAGTCACCCCCCTGCATCTCACCACCGAAACCAACTCCCAACGCCCCGACTCCCTCGGCAGATTCGGCAAATTCGGTGGCAAATACGTCCCCGAAACCCTGATGCCCGCTTTATTTGAACTAGAAGCCGCTTTCCACAAATACCGCAGCGAACCGGAATTTCAACAGCAACTCCAACAACTGCTCAAAGATTATGTCGGCCGCCCCAGCCCTTTGTATTTCGCCGAACGCCTCACCGAACACTACGCTAAAGCAGACGGAACTGGCCCGCAAATTTACCTCAAACGCGAAGATTTAAACCACACCGGTGCTCACAAAATCAACAACGCTTTAGCTCAAGCATTGCTGGCAAAACGTATGGGCAAAAAGCGGGTAATTGCTGAAACTGGTGCCGGTCAACACGGCGTTGCTACTGCCACAGTTTGCGCTCGTTTCGGTATAGAATGCGTTGTCTACATGGGCGTTCACGACATGGAAAGACAGGCTTTAAATGTGTTTAGAATGCGCTTGATGGGAGCCGAAGTGCGGCCGGTGGCTGCAGGTACGGGAACGCTGAAAGATGCGACTTCCGAAGCGATTCGCGACTGGGTGACAAATGTCGAAACAACTCATTACATTCTCGGTTCCGTAGCGGGCCCGCATCCTTACCCGATGATGGTACGCGATTTCCATGCGGTAATCGGTGAAGAAACGCGGGCTCAGTGTCAGGAAAAGTGGGGTGGTTTGCCGGATATTTTATTAGCTTGCGTCGGCGGCGGTTCTAATGCAATGGGTCTTTTCCACGAGTTTGTCGGGGAAGAAACTGTCAGATTGATTGGTATTGAAGCGGCGGGCGAAGGTGTGGAGACGGATAAGCACGCTGCTACTTTGACTAAAGGAAGTGTGGGAGTTCTGCACGGGGCAATGAGTTATTTGCTGCAAGATAATGAAGGTCAAGTGATTGAGCCGCATTCTATTAGTGCGGGTTTGGATTATCCGGGTGTGGGGCCGGAACACAGTTATTTGAAGGATGCGGGCAGGGCTGAATATTATAGCGTAACTGATGCAGAAGCGCTGGAAGCATTTCAGCGGCTTTCGCAGTTGGAGGGGATTATTCCAGCTTTGGAAACTTCTCATGCGATCGCCTATTTAGAGACTCTGTGCCCGCAGCTAACAGGCAAGCCGCGCATTGTGCTTAACTGTTCGGGACGCGGCGACAAAGACGTGAACACTGTGGCAAAAGTTCTGAATATCTAGTTTGGCGGAATTTGGGGCGATCGCTCTGTAGGAATCGGTAACAACTGAAAGATTGCACCATTCTCAATAAGCCTTTTGCGGGCGGGCAGGATGCCCAACCCCTACTCCCCACAACAAAAGTCCGTCGTGGAACAGGCATCTTGCCTGTTCTTGAGAATGGTGCAACATAGGAGTAACAATTAACTTTATTTTTCGTTTGATTTCATGTCCAAAGGTTTGATTTTAATGGGCTTGGGATTGTTGACAATCCTGCCTAAGTGTGATACCTCCATTCCTACGCGATCGCTGCCACAAACTCCCATGAATACTAATGTTGCTTCGAGTGCTATTACTGACTTAGAAAAAGCGGTTAACCAACAGATCAATCAATACCGAGCATCTAAAAAGTTGCCGCCGCTGAGTGTCGATCCGCGAATCAGTCAGATAGCAAGAATTCACAGCGAAAATATGGCTAACGGTAAAGTACGTTTCAGCCACGATGGATTTGAGGGGCGGGCGAAAGCAATTACGATTCCTTATCAAAGTGTAGCTGAAAATCTTGCTTATAATTTTGGCTACAGCGACCCGGTACGCAATGCTGTTGAGGGTTGGATTAAAAGTGACGGCCACCGTAAGAATATGGAAGGTCAGTTTAATGTGACCGGTATTGGGGTTGCGAAAAATGCCAAAGGCGAGTATTATTTTACTCAGCTTTTTGTCCGCAGTCGGTAAGCGGGAGGAAGAAGGAAGTTCGGCAACGGATTCTGTAACGGATGTAACGGATGTAACGGATGTAACGGATGTCAGTCCGATGGAAGCCGGAAGAGGGAAGAGGGAAGAAGGCAGTCAACAGTCAACAGTTAACAGTCAACAGTCAAAAATTACTAATAATGGAAGTTGCAGATTTTCAAGTGTGCGATCGTGATATTCCCGATTCTCTCTTATCTTACTATTTGACAGCAGAGGCGATCGCCGTTGATACGGAAACAATGGGTTTGCTACCCTGGCGCGATCGCTTGTGTTTGGTGCAGTTGTGCAATCCAGAAGGTAAAGTTGCAGTGGTGCGGATTGCCAAAGATCAGACAGCAGCACCGAATTTAAAGAAGTTAATGGAAGCTGAAAGTATTGAGAAAGTATTTCATTTTGCGCGCTTCGATCTGGCAACAATGCGTTACAATTTAAGTATTGACGTTGCACCAGTTTTCTGCACCAAGCTAGCTAGTAAACTTGCTAGAACTTATACCAACAAACACGGATTGAAAGAATTAATTCTAGAACTTGAAAAGGTAGAATTAAATAAAACATCTCAAAGTTCCGACTGGGGAAATGCGACTAATCTTTCTGACGATCAACTAAATTATGCTGCTAATGATGTCCGCTATTTGCTGAGCGCTAAACAAAAGTTGACTGCTATGTTGCAGCGAGAAGAACGCTGGGAAATTGCACAGCAATGTTTTCAGTGTTTGCCCGTTTTTGTGAGTTTGGATTTATTGCAGTACAAGGATGTTTTTGAGCATGGCTAATACCATTTTAGATTTTAGATTTTAGATTTTAGATTTTAGATTGGGAATGACTGATGAGTACCAGGGTTTAGAGCACGGGCATACAGTTCCATTCTTTTAGGGAACTGGTATAATCTTGTGTCATATTATGTCCGATCGATTGACCATAATATCCCGGCCGGGCGGGTTTTTGAGATTGTCAATTATTGGCAGATATTATTGGTTAACCCGCCCCTACCTGATTTCGGGCGAAGCGAAGCGAAGGGAATCGACCGGACTAGATATCACCTGGCAGAACTGCCATCAAATTGTTTTGTAGTGAAAACTTGAGTTATGATAAAACTCGCTTGGACTTGAGTCCTCACTACAAACGTAATTATTATTATTTCACCGGACTTGATGTGATATCAAATCCGGTAGCATCGGAAATATTCCTCTCTGTATTCTCTCCCTCTGCGTTCTCTGCGCCCTCTGCGGTTAAATCATTCCGATACAACCGGAAACGATATGAGTAAAAAAAAAATTCAAAACAGTGATCTCTTGCTAAGTAGGGCTGCTAGGGATTGTGTTCGTGCATCAATGCTTCAATTTGGTCGTCAACATTTCTAATCACCTGTTCCAAAGCCGGCAACCCCTCTAAAGGCACAGGAGAAAGGCGAGTTCGATCGCGAATTTGATTCACTTTCCGCTGCAATTCTTCGGCCAGCCGCAGCGCGTCGCGACTCAAAGTAGACAACTGCTGCTGCTGGTAAAACCTCAAAGCTGCCCCCCGCAAAACTTGCAGGGTGGCTTCTTCCTTGCCACCCACCGTCATTACCCGCAAGCGCAACAGCAAATGAGTGTTTTGATAGATGCGCTCAACTTCGACTTGTTTGGGCTGTTCCACCGGGCACACAGGCATATCTGTCAGCCGCTTCAACTCGTCGATGACCTCTTGGAAAAGGACGATATCGATACCTTCGAGCATCGATTTCAAAACGCCGTCTTGACTCCAAAGAATCCGGCCTTGGGACTGATGCCGCTCAAAAAACAGGCGGCCGATACCCTCTCGCAGCACTCTACCGAGCAATTCTTCCAGCAGTTGGGGCGCGGGCAAAGTTGCCAAAACTTCGACTGGGCTTGACAAGTGCAAGGCCTCGACATTCAAAACCGATAGCTGTGTCGGTGTCGGGGGAACCTCGGCGCCAGCAGGTTTAAACTGCTCACGATCGGGCATCGAGGGTTCTGGCACAGACAGCAGCGTTTCTGCTTTGGGGGCTGAAATTGCTGGTGGGGGATTTTTGGGTGTTGGGGCTGCTGCGGTTTCTGTCTGGCTGGGTTCTCGAAGCTGGCTCCCGTGCAGCAAGTAAGCTGAGAGCATCGAGCGCTGAGTTTCCGAGGCAATTGGCTCTGTTGTGACTGAGCAATTCATGTAAGCTAAAATCCGCTGCACGTAGTCCAAGGCGGAGTCATCTTGGGCATCGACTACGCCCAATTTAAACCGATTACCTTCTAGAGATAAAGGCAAAACTTGATAGTAAAGGCAAGCTTCAAAGGGGACAACTGTGTCGATTAGTTGAAATATTCGATCGGAGTCCATTGTAGCTGCCGAGTCTGTTGAAGATGTATGTACCATTAGCTGCTTTGTAGTTGGAAGCGCGATCGAGCGCGACGCACCAACCTGATGCGATAAAATTAAACGCTGCAACTTCCCTGACGGAGGAATTGGCCTCACAACCGGAAGCTTTTCTTAAATAAAAATTCTTAGTCCCAGAATTTTCTCCCTTCTGTATTGCAGCCTCAAATTCTACCAAAAGATTGAGAGCTAGATGATGACTAGCGCAGTCTAGACCCACTATCATCGATCGCCCGAAATTGATTCCCGTGGCTAGCAACGACAGAATTATGTCTTTAATGCACAAGTATTATAGATGCACCACAACCGATGATTTACGGGCCACCGCTGAATTTAGGATTGGTTAAAAAATCCTGAAAAGTCGATCGTGCTGCTAGTATCTTACCTCAGAGAGTTGACTGCGATCGTCTCGGAGCGCGATCGTCCTGCCAGCGCTACAAGAGCCCGATTAATCTAACCTGAATTGATACAAAGGGCATCGCGCGGTTTTCCACGGGGAAACTCGCAGAACTCTGTGGCTGTGAGGGAATTGATTTGTAGCGCGGATTCTGAAAAATGCTACCGCCCATTAACAATTAGCAATTGCCTGCCACCCATTACCAATCTACTCGTTGCGGAGAGATTGAGCTGCTAAATAGAGTTTGCTCCACTCGCCGATGACTTGATTGGTTTTCAGCTTTAATTCAGATGCGATCGTCTCTACACTTTTCCCTGCTTTCAGCGATTCTACCAACTGCCGCTGCACCGGCGTGAGGTCTTGTAAATATTGCTGCCACTGAGCCGGAGTCAAGCCCAAACTGTGTTCTTGGAGCGAAGTTTCCAGCCAGTTGGCGACTAATTCCGGTGCTTGTTTGACCGCAAAAACCCGAATCGCGTGATAACTGACTTTTTCTCGCAAGCGGTAAATTTGCTTGATTGGAACCTTCAAATCCTCGGCAATTGCCTCTTGGGAACGACCTTGCAGGTAAAGCCGCAGCCACCGGGAAGCCAGCGGATCGACTTCAGCAGCCAAGTAATTCTCAAATTCTTTTTGGACAATCTGCCGCTGAGTTTGCTGCTCTTCCCAAGCTTGATTTTCTCGATACTCGGACATGGCCTGTTCGTCTAACAAGCTGAGCGGTTCGTCTGTATCGTCGGGTAGAACCTGTTCCGACACCAGCCGCACCCAGTCTCCCGCAGGCACTTGGGTCAACCCGCCGCGCTGGGCACGCCGCAGGTAGTTGACAAAACGGTACACCAGCAGCGGCTGGTTGCGGATCGGCCGCAAGCAGTATTCTTCTGTGCTCGCTAGCAGCAAAGCATTTCGCAGGCGTCTGTCTGAGGTGCATTCGGCAATCCAGGCGACTTGCTGCTGCAGGTAGCGATCGGAATTGAGCATTTCCTGAATCACTTCTTGTAGTACCTCCACCGCACTCCGCTGTCTGTCGCGACTCAGGGAAACCCAGGCTTGGATTTTTTGCCGGAGCACAACCAAACCGCCGAGTCGCCCGATCAAGTTGCGGTAAGCTTTTTCTGGCGGTACTCCCAGATACCGAGAAATCAAAATTCGATATAAAAAGTCGATCGCGCCGGAGGCGACAGACAATTGAGTTGGGCTAAGAGTGTCAAATCTTTCGGGCTTGTCTCCCAACAGCCAGCGGACAACACTCTCGCGAGTGCTAGAACTCTCCTGCGGGCAATCTTGTTCGAGTCGAGACTTCCAATCTTGTCCTAGTCTTTGGGCCAAGGTCATGGGCTGCCGAGAATATTGTCTTTCACCCCCGATTTTACGTGGTATCCTGGATTTTTGAGTATTTTTCAGATATACGATCCTCTTCGAGGGCTTTCCTTCGGATCGCTTCGCTAACGCCAACGCGCGATCGGATAAATTACCTTAAATTACCCTAAACAAAATTCCATTACGGTGCGATATGCCTAACTTTTTATTAGAACTCGGTACAGAAGAATTGCCCGCATCTTTTGTCTCAGGCAGCGCCCAGCAGTGGCAGCGACTTGTACCTGCAACGCTGGCAGAAGAATCCTTGACAAATGACTCTATTAATGTATACGCTACTCCGAGGCGTTTGGCCGTTCTCGTGAAAGGACTGCCAGTTCAGCAATTAGATAGAGAAGAAGAGGTAAAAGGGCCGCCGGCAAGTTCGGCTTTTAAAGATGGCAAACCGACGAAAGCAGCGGAAGGTTTTGCGAAAAAGCAGGGCGTAGAAATTGATGCTTTGGAAGTTCGCGCTACCGATAAAGGCGATTTTGTGTTTGTGCTCAAAAAGATTCCGGGGCGGATGACAGCGGATATTTTGACAGAACTTGTGCCGCAGTGGATTAACAAGTTAGAAGGCAAAAGATTTATGCGGTGGGCCGATGGAGATTTGAAGTTTCCGCGCCCGATTCGATCGTTAGTGGCACTGTTGGATGATACTGTACTGCCAATTACATTGGTGAGCGGTTCGGATACGGTCAAGAGCGATCGAATTTCCCAAGGACACCGGGTGTTATACACCCCCCCTACACCGCTGGGAGGGGTCTCGATCCCCCAAGCCGAGGATTATGTGGAGTGTCTGCGGGCTGCTTGCGTAGAGGTCGATCGAACCGAGCGCAAAAATCAAATTAAAGCACAAGTAGAAGCCGCAGCGACAAAACAAGGCGGTTATGCCGACATTACCGAAGATTTGTTAGAAGAAGTCACCGACTTAGTAGAATGGCCGAACGCAGTTGTCGGTAAATTTGACGAAGAATTTTTGATATTGCCGCCGGAAGTAATCACCACAATTATTGTTACAAACCAGCGGTATTTTCCCATCCTCAAAAGCCCCGATTATCCCGAACTTCTGCCCTATTTCATTACAATTTCCAACGGATCTCCGGCTAAAGCCGCGATTATTGCCGCCGGTAACGAGCGAGTAGTGCGGGCAAGATTGGCAGACGGTCAGTTTTTCTACAAAGCAGACTTGGCAAAGCCTCTAGAGGATTATTTGCCCAAGTTGGAAACAGTTACTTTCCAGGAAGATTTGGGGACAGTACGCGCAAAGGTCGATCGGCTGTGCAAGATTGCCAGTTTAATTGTCAATCAACTGCAAATCACAGAGGAAGAGCAAGCTGATGTAGCCAGAGCAGCCTTACTTTGCAAAGCCGACCTCGTAACCCAAATGGTTTACGAACTTCCCGAAATGCAAGGAATCATGGGGCAGAAATACGCCTTAGCAAGTGGCGAATCGGAAGCAGTAGCCACAGCGATTTTTGAACATTATTTGCCTAAAGGTGCGGGCGACAATTTGCCCCAAACTCTCACAGGTCAAGTTGTCGCAATAGCCGACAAATTAGATACTTTAGTCAGCATCTTCGGCTTGGGAATGTTGCCGACTGGTTCATCCGATCCCTTCGCTTTGCGCCGGGCCGCTAATGCAATAACTAACATTATTTGGGCGGCTCAGTTGCCAGTCAACTTGCACCAGTTGCTCGCACAAGTTGTTGCCGAATTTACCGCAGCGCGCCCAGAAACACCGGGGGAGTTGCTATCGCAATTAGACGAGTTTTTCTTACAAAGAATTAGGACTTTGTTGCAAGAAGAAAAAAATGTAGATTATGATTTGGTAAATGCAGTTTTGGGAGAAAACGACCCAGAATATACTGAACGAGCATTGAGAGATTTATTGGACGCACTGGAAAGAGCACTTTTCCTACAACAAATCCGCAATAACCAGACTTTGGATCTAATTTACGAAACAGTCAATCGTTCAACTCGTTTGGCGGCTCAAGGTGATTTGGATAAAGTAGAATTGGAACCGAAAAATGCGGTGAAACCAGAGTTATTTCAAAAATCGTCTGAACAAGCTTTTTACGATGCAGTCGTGCAGTTAGTGCCGCAAACGCTGCTATGCAAACAAACTCGGGATTACCAGCAGTTAGTAGATAGTTTGACTGAGATTGCTCCGACTGTCAGCAACTTTTTCGACGGGCCAGAAAGCGTTTTGGTGATGGATTCTGACCCGGAAATTAAGCAAAATCGGTTGAATTTACTGGGTTTGCTGCGGAATCACGCGCGGGTGTTGGCTGACTTTGGGGCGATCGTGAAAAGTTAGAATTTACAATATTTGAGTCCGCCGGGGATTGAAAACCTCCGCTTCAGTCCGCCGGGGGTTGAAAACCTCCGCTTCAGTCCGCCGGGGGTTGAAACCCCCGTCTCAAAGCGAAAGTCCTCTTAAGAGGACTGAAACCCACACATACTAGACTTTTCCGTCAGTTTTAACTCCTATGTTGCACCATTCTCAAATAGCCTTTTGTGAACAGGCAAGATGCCTGTTCCACAAGAAAATTTATCTTTTGTGGAACAGGCATCTTGCCTGTTGCTGACAATGGTGCAATATCTCAGTTTTAACTGACTTTAGCTGTTAGACAGGGGTTTTCAACCCCTGGCGGGCCTTGGGAGGCAACGGGCGAGCCTGTAGGCAAACCAACTTGAGAAACCTACTTGTTAAAAATATCGCTCCCAATAACATTAAAGCTTACCAATAAAACGAGTAAATCTATTAGGATTATTGCCGAACCGCGCGCGTCTGGGCAGAGTTCGATCGCTCTCTTAAAAAATAAGCTAAATGGCCAATAGTCAACAACCAATTCAAGGTTAAGATATAAACTTATAAAACCAGGGAAGTTCGCTCCATCACACACACAGCTTATGCCGATAGCTCATATCATTGGACTAGGAAAATCAGGAATTGCCGCCGCCAGACTGCTCAAACGCGAAGGATGGGAAGTAACGCTGAGCGATCGCTCATCTTCCCCAAACTTGCTCGAACAGCAACAGGAATTCGCTAACGAAGGAATTCATGTGGAGTTAGGTAAATCTTTTGAACCAGTCGAATCTATAGAATTAATAGTAGTAAGTCCGGGTGTTCCCTGGGACAGTCCACCATTAGTGCGCGCCAGAGAGTTAGGCATTGAAACAATCGGAGAAATGGCTCTCGCGTGGCGTTACCTCAAATCTCCTTGGGTGGGAATTACCGGCACTAACGGCAAAACTACTACTACTGCTTTAATTGCTGCTATTTTTGCAGAGGCCGGGCTTTATGCTCCCGCTTGCGGCAATATTGGCTATGCTGCGTGCGAATTAGCTTTAGCCGAAAAACAGCCGGATTGGGTAATCGCAGAAATCAGCAGCTATCAGATAGAATCCTCGCCGTTTGTAGCGCCACGCATCGGAGTTTTGACGACTTTGACGCCGGATCACCTCAGCCGCCACAAAACTTTAGAAAATTACTACAACATTAAAGCCCATTTGCTGAAAAAGTCGGAATTGCAAGTAATTAACGGCGACGATCCTTGTTTGCGGCAGCAAGGAGTTGACGTTTGGCCGGATGCGTGCTGGACGAGTGTCAAAGGTAAAAAAGATTTGTTGGGAAATACAGATTTTGGAGCCTATATTCAAGATGGTTGGGTAATCGCTCAAAGCGAGAAAATTCTGCCTGCTGATTCTTTGCGGATGGTGGGAGAACACAATTTGCAGAATTTGTTAATGGCGGTGGCGGCAGCTAATTTGGCGGGGATAGATAAAAGTGCGATCGCCCGGGCGATCGCTAAATTCCCCGGAGTTTCGCACCGCCTCGAACACATCTGCACTTGGGAAGGCATAGATTTCATCAACGACAGCAAAGCTACTAATTATGACGCCGCGCAAGTCGGGTTGGCTTCTGTGAGCGCACCGGCGATTTTAATTGCGGGCGGCGACGCCAAAGAAGGGGACGATCGCGCATGGATTGATACAATCAAGGCGAAAGCTGCTGCGGTGCTGCTAATTGGGGATGCGGCGAGTCTTTTTGCCGATCGGCTCACACAAGCAAATTACAACGCTTGGGAAATTGTCGAAACAATGGAACGAGCGATCCCGCGAGCCGCAGAATTAGGCAAACAGAACAACGCTAAAGTAGTGCTGCTTTCCCCAGCCTGTGCTAGCTTCGATCAATACCAAAACTTCGAGCAACGGGGCGATCATTTCCGCCAAATATGCCTCGAATCCCTGATTTAACGGACACCAATCCCGTAGGGGCGGGTTCACCAACAATTTATGCCTAAAACCAATAATCTCGTAAACCCGCCCCCACCCAACTGTCAATCACAATCTACCGCTTTCAAGATACAAGAGGCGGGTTCACCAACATCTTTAATTGGCTAACCATAATCTTCATAAACCCCCCCCGTCCATACTGTCTTCCAAATATCCTTAATTCTCGCCTGCTGTTCCCATTCTAGCTCAGAAAAAACTATCATTATTTCCTCATGAGTATAATCAATAATGATTGCTGCCAAATGAGCAGCGGTTTCCGCTTCCAGCATGGCTGTTTTTAACTTGGCCATTGCCTCCTTATCCATTCGCACTAAAGTTTGAATATTGACCTCACTGTCATTTTAATTGTGTCTGCAAATGTCTTTTAATTTGCTCTGGAAATCAGCACTTTGAGCAGCACTTATTGTATCAGAATGCGACGACGATATTTTAAATTGGCTACAAAGCTGAGAGCGCAATTTTTCATCAATCTCCAGAATATTGCCTTGGGAAGTGCCATTTTTTTGCAACAAAGTAGCGATTTCCCTTTCCAGTTGGCGATAGCCTTGCTGAAAGAAATCTTGAGAGTTAGAACGAAACAAACCGCTATTGACTTGCTGAATTTGGCTAGGCGTCAGCGATTGAGCCGAGACAGCAGCCGGAAATCCCAAAGATGCTGCTAGCCACCAGCTAGAAATTATCTGTTTGAGAATGCTGTTCATCACTGTGGGGAGGAGTTATTACCTGAGTTAGTTTCTCGTTTTCTGACTCGCTTGCTAATTCATCTTCTCGTTCAAGTTTTTCTTGCCACTCGACAAGCTGCTGAAAAAGTTTCGGGTTAATTTCAAATACGGGTTTGTTGGTTTCTGACATATTTACTCCTGAAGGCGATTGAAAGACTTGGATTTAACTGGTTCCCAGGCTCTGCCAGGGAACCGCTGTCGAGAGGCTCTGCCTCGCTTTTTCAGCAGGAAAATTGGAGGCTGAGCCTCCGGATCTGCGTTACCAGGCAGAGCCTGGAAACGAGTAAAACGAGTAGAAAAACAATTATGTCTATCGGAAGCTACGCTCAAACCTTCAGCAGCGACATAATTATGCCAGTTAAGGAACCACCAAGCAAAGCTAAAGTAGCTAAGGTACTAATGCCAAATCCTGCCGCTCTTTTTTCGGCAGCTTGATAGTAACCCCAAGCAAACAAAATGCGTCCAACTATCCAAACTGCGCCGATACCTGCGCCCCAAATTGGGCTGATAAATTGCGAGAACAGCCACAGCGAGGGCAAAAATAGAATCATTTGCTCTAAGGTATTTTGCTGAACTCGCAACACTCGCTCAAAGTCTGGGTTTCCTGTCACCTGCGGGGGAGAAACTTTGTATTTGAATCTAGCTCTGCCGACGTTGATGGTAACAACGAAGTAGAGAATTAATGCTGAAACAGTAATTAGACTAGGCCAAAGTGTGGCGTTTGCTTCTGCGAGCATGATTCGGTATGATTGGGGTGGAGTATATATCTTGATTATAAATCAATTATTGCCGATCGCGTCATTCAAGGCAGGAGATTTGATTCAACTGCTGGGTATTAGTGGCGCGGCAATTGCTTTAGAGTTCCGGGACATCCTCGAAAACTTGCTGGCTGGGATTTTGATTGTTTTTGATTGCACCTGCCGACGGATACAAACCCGCGACTCTTGTCGTGAGTAGCCCAAATTTTAGAATCTTATTCAACCTCCCAGATTCATCTGTAGAGCAAATCTCAAATCTCAAATCTCAAATTTAAAATCTCAAATTTAAAATCTACAATCTAAAATCTTAAATCTTAAATTTCAAATCGACGGGTTGCACCTGCATAGGCTTGTTCCACCGCAACAAAAGTTAATTATTTAGATCGAATTCGTTGGCAGGATTAACAGCAATAAGTTCTACTACAACGAGTACGGGTTTTGTGCTTTCGACTGAAAGCTTTGTTGGCCATCAAAAACAGTCCGAATTGTTGAGGGGCGGACATGGTATAATTCCTGATATTGTAGGGTTCGTCAGCCTAGGATAATTTGAATATGAGCTAGATCATAGAAAGATTTGAGAAAATTTGGCAAACTGAGAGTAAGGTTAAATAGGAGGTCAATTCAATGACCAATACTGCTCTGAATTTTAAGACTGCACCGGGACATGAAGTGCTCGCGGCGGCTGGCAAGAAAATGCTGAGGCCGGGGGGAAAACTTGCTACGGAACAGTTATTTGAATGGGCGGATTTTCAGCCTGGGGAGACTGTTTTGGAGTTGGCTGCTAGTTTTGGATATAGTTCGATCGCCCTTGCTGAACGTTTTGGCGTAAAAGTAGTGGGAGTGGAGAAAAATCCAGAGAGTGTGGCCCGCGCTCGTGCTAATGTTGCAGCAGCGGGTTTGAGCGATCGAGTGGAAATTGTGGAAGGAGATATTTTTCACTTGGATCGGATTTCCCAACAGTTTGATTGGGTGTTGGCTGAAGCTATCCTGACAATGCAGTCCCCGTCGGGGAAAGCTAAAATTGTATCGGGAATTTGCGATCGTTTAAAACCAGGCGGCAAGTTTCTCTCTCACGAACTTTTAGCTAGAAACCGAGAATCAGAAATTCACAAAGCTTTATCAGAAGTGACGCGGGCTAATTCAACGCCTTTGTCTGAGTCTGGCTGGATTGCTGTTTACCAAAACGCGGGTTTGCAAGTAGAAAAGTCTCAAACCGGGGCGATGGGGCTCCTCAACTTGTCGCGAATGCTGCAAGATGAAGGGTTTGTTGGTACTGTGCGGATTTTGTGGAATATATTAAGTCGATCGCAAATTCGCGATCGTATCTTAGCAATGCGTCGAGTTTTCCAGCATTACCAACAGGATCTAGGCTACATCGTTATCTCTGCCAAAAAACAATCTTAACCGACTCAATCGATTTTCGATTTTCGATTTTCGATGGAAGAAAGTGAAGCCAATGATAAATTCGAGACTTGTGACCAAATTAATTAATTGTCAAAAACTATGACTACTACTCTTTTACCGCTACAATCTTCAGCAATCCAACTCCGAGACGCAATTGAATATCCCGCCGCCGGAGTGCTGAACAAAATTTTAGTCAAAGACAAAAATTGTCAGTACAGTTTATTTTGTCTGGCGGCAGGAACGGAAATTTCGGAACACTCTTCGGCACGGAATGCCACAGTTAATGTCATCGAAGGAAAAGGTATTTTGACTTTGGAAGGCAAGGATATTGTTTTGGAACCGGGGGTATTTGTCTTCATGCCCGGTCACGCTCTTCACGCTTTGAAAGCCGAAGAAAATTTGGCGTTTATTTTGACACTTTCCGAGCCTCATTAATCCCATAAATATTGCTGTAGGGGCGGGTTTTACCAACCATACTTGCCTAAAATCAATAATCTCATAAACCCGCCCCCCACAACCCGTGAATCGGGGCGGGTTTATATAGATAGTGAGTGGCAGTCAAATATTGTTTGTGAAATCATGTCCCGTAGCATCATCAGTTGGGGCGGGGCGGGTTTACGAGATTGTTAGTTTGAGACGTAAATTGTTGGTAAAACCCGCACTACAAGAATTGGGATTTTAACATTTAGTCTATTTCATCTCCAGAGGCGATATCCTCCAATTTTTCCCAATCCAATACAATAATTTTACCGCCTCGACTGTAGGAGACAAAGGCTTGAGTTTTTTAAACAACCGCACGCATTCTTCGTAGGTAATGCCAATACTGCGAGCAATTTGATAGTAGGGAAAACGTTTTTCTAAACATACACTATTATCCGCCATCTTCCTACCTTGCTCGACGCCAAAGTAATGAATAAATCGGGCCAGCCGCACGATCGCCCTTTCCGACACCAAACCGTGCACAGTCTCGTGCAGTTGCTGCAACCGCTGATTAAACACCGCCAATATTCGCAAGGCAATCTCAGGATTTTCCCGAATTGCTGCTAGCAAAACTTCCCGTTCTGTGGTAAGAACTTCCACATCAGTTTCTGCAGTCACCGTTGCGGGGGCAATGCCGTTGCCTAGCAAAGCAGGTGCGGCAAAAATATCTCCCTGAAACAAAGTGCGGAGAATTGTTTCTTTGCCCGCTGCCGCTGTTTTTGCAACCCGCAGAGAACCGCTCAAAAGAGTGTATAATTTTTCGGGGATGCGATCGCCCTCATACATCACAACTTCTCCCTGTCCGTAAGTGCGAATTGCTGTATGTTCTTGCAATCGCTCTAATTCAGTTTGGTTTAAGCTGGTAAATATTCCAATTTTAGCCAGTTGCTCAACATTTGCTTTCATACCTTTAACTCTACCCGATCCGAGTCCATTGAGAGTATAGTAACGGTGAATTCAGAATATATCGAAACAAGCAGAGCCATCTACGAAAATGCAGAACCAGAATATCGGCGATATTATTTTGATGAGATAGCTGGCGGATTTGTGCTAATTCACCAACAACATAATCTTAATAATTCGGAAATCTTTCTTGCTGAAGTTTTGGCTAAAATAGGGAAGAGAGTTAGAATGTTGAGCGAGCAAGCAGCAGAGGGTGTGAGAACGCCAGACGCTGAGATAGACGGTGAGATTTGCGAATTTAAGGAGTTAACAGAATCTACGAGGAACATCAGGTATCGAGTTCAAGAAGGAATCAGCAGGGCCAAAAATCAAGGTGCATCAGTAGTTGTTTTTCACATCAACCGAGAAAATTACGATGTCTGGAAAATCAACGCTGGCATCAAACAAGGTCTGTTTTGGGATACCCAAAATCAGATTCAACAAATATTTTTTGTTGCCAACAGCAAACAAATTCAACTCATTACAAGGGAAGACTGGCAAAATGGAAGACCATTTCAGCGAATTTAAAGAAATCGTAGAGTGCGGGTTGAAAAATAATATGCCGCGAGATGCTAAATTAATTACTGTAGGGCAAATTTTATATGCTGTTACCCGCGACGATCTAACTATCAAAGAAGGTTGGCAGCTTGAAGCAATGCTGGGAGGCAGAAAAAACTGGGAAGAGGCACTTGAGTACAGCATTTTTGGCTATCCAGTAGATACAGAAATGCCATCTTTAGACAAACCTCTGGTTATTGCTGGCAAAACTTTTCATTCTCGCTTGATGACGGGGACGGGAAAATATCGCAGCATTGCAGAAATGCAGCAAAGTGTCAACGCTAGCAGGTGCGAAATTGTTACCGTGGCTGTGCGGCGAGTGCAAACAAATGCTCCGGGTCATGAAGGATTGGCAGAGGCTCTCGATTGGACTAAAATCTGGATGCTGCCAAATACTGCCGGTTGTCAAACTGCAGATGAGGCAATTAGAGTAGCTCGTTTAGGCCGGGAAATGGCGAAACTTTTAGGGCAAGAAGACAATAATTTTGTCAAATTAGAAGTGATTCCCGATGCTAAATATTTGCTGCCCGATCCGATCGGCACTTTGGAAGCGGCAGAACAATTAGTTAAAGAAGGTTTTGCCGTTTTGCCCTACATCAATGCCGATCCCCTGCTAGCAAAACGCCTAGAAGAAGTCGGTTGTGCGACAGTCATGCCTTTAGGTTCGCCCATCGGTTCAGGGCAAGGGATCAACAATGCAGCCAACATTCAAATAATTATTGACACGGTAAATGTTCCTGTGGTTGTCGATGCGGGGATCGGAACGCCCAGCGAAGCAGCCCGAGCAATGGAAATGGGAGCCGATGCACTGTTGATTAATTCCGCGATCGCCAATGCCCAAAATTCCCCAGCAATGGCAAAAGCAATGGGAATGGCGGCAGAAGCGGGGCGGATGGCGTACTTAGCAGGCAGAATGCCGATCAAAGATTACGCGATCGCCTCTTCTCCGCAAACAGGCACTGTCACATCCAAATAAATTCCTGAATTTTCCTGGGCGCTTTTTTGGTAGAGTTGTAAACATCAAAAATATTAAGGATTGTGACTGATGCCTTACATCAAAGATGACGATGGACGCCTGAACAACTTTGCTAAAGAGCCGAAGGTGTATGAAGCCGTACCTCCCAACAAAAATCAGCAACGCAACTACATCATCCTGGGTATTGCAGCAGCCATGTTAGTCGCCGGTTTGGTGTACGTGGCTGCCTCCGTCTGAAAACTGGCCTGAGACTCAAAGCTGCTTCAAATCGCAATTTTAAATAATCCTTCGAGAAACCATGTTTTCCTTTCCCAAGGCAACATGGTTTTTGTGTTTCAATACAAAGCAGGGAGTTGCGACAATCCTGAAGCGTGCCGAGCGAGCTGGAAAGCTAAATAAGACCAGCA
Source organism: Microcoleus sp. T2B6 (assembly GCF_036700475.1). NCBI lineage: Bacteria > Bacillati > Cyanobacteriota > Cyanophyceae > Oscillatoriales > Microcoleaceae > Microcoleus > Microcoleus sp. T2B6. The sequence goes on from NZ_JAUBOZ010000066.1 coordinate 25,753, forward strand.
TAAATTTGGTGTTTTCCTCTCGGCTGTCGGGTTCAGGGACTTGGGTTGCACTTAATCACACTGGTTTGCCACCCACATAAAATTGCCAATTGAAAATCTACACTCCTTTAGTCATCAACGGTGCGATTGACAATCAAGCATCCAGGATACAAGCCCCCGGATTCATTCCGAAAGCAGACTCAGGGCCCAGAAATAAAAAACCTGTATCCGATAAAGGAGCCCCCGAATTTATCCGTGCGGTCAAGGCTTCAATCTAAAATCTCAAATCTAAAATCTCAAATCGATTGACTGCCTTCGGGGCGCAAGTTGTGAGTTATGAGCGATCGAGATTTCAACTCTCAACTCTACAATCTAAAATCTACAATCCAAAATCTAAAACCTAAAATCTAAAATCTAAAATCTAAAATCGGCTGATCCTGATGTCTATTCCTTCCCAAAAAGTTTCTAGCTCGAACAAGCTGATCTACCAACGCTTGAAACAGGCGATCGACCTCAATTTACGCCGTCAAATTTTTATCGCCGCCTGCGACGACTTGTGCTTGCGGGACTGTCTGGCAGCCCGCTTGCACACAGAATTAGTCGCAGAGAGCGCAGGCTCCGATCCTCGGATCGACTACCCCCGATTTGTCAGTTTGGAACTCGACTTGAGCGATCCAAATCCTTGGGGTTCGATCGCCGCGTGGCTGACCCAACACCCACCGCCACAAAACAGAGGCAGCTACAGCCGTTTGCCGGGATTTCAAATTATCGGGGCAGAACACCTGACCAGGCAGTCAGCAGCCGTGCAGTGGTCGTTCCTGAGCTATTTGAGGGACATTGAAGCAAACCTGCAATTGTGCGAGTCTGCTCTGTTGCTGTGGGTGTCGCGGCCCTGGCTAAGTTCGATCGAGCAATCGGCACCAGAATTTTGGCACTGGCGAACCGGAGTATTTGAGTTTGAAGGCGAACCAACTCCAGCTAAGGAAGACTTCGGGCACTTTGAGGACTTCGGGAACTCAGGAGACTTGCGAAACTTGCGGGACAGCGGAGACTTTGGTAACAAACTTTTAATATCTTCTTTGTCTGGACAATCCCCAATTCCCGACGAACAATTCCCAATTTCTCATCCCCCGTCCCCAGCGCCAGATTCTAAATCCGTCCAACTGACAGATGAGGAACAATCCCCACCAATTTCCCATCCCCCCTCCCCAGCGCCAGATTCTAAATCCGTCCAACTGGCAGATTTGGTGCTAGCAGCGGCTTCTGAGGATTTGGAAGCAGAAAATGATGCTGCATCAGAGGAGAATTTTCTGCCGCTGCAAACCCTGCAATACATCGAACTGCTGCAAGAACATCAGTGTTGTTCCGAAGCATTGGCTTTGGCTTATCACGGTTTGGGAAATTACTACCGCGATCGCATTCTGGGCGGAGACGTTTCAGAGCAAAACCTGACAATCGCCATTCGCGCGATCGAACAAGTGATTGCCTATCTCGACGTTGACAGTAACTCGCAGCAAAATCAACCACTAACTGAGGAATGCGCGCGGCTGATTGCCCAATTGACAGAAAATTTAACTCAGTACGCCCAGGAGTCCAACAGCCTACCGCCAATTTCCGATTTGCTCAACGATCTCGGTACTCTCTACTGGATGCTGTCGCGCGATCGCACCAATGCCCTCAACGCCTCAGATCCAGTATCCAGCCTTGAACGCAGCATCGCCCTCTACCTTGAAGGTTTGAACCGAACAGATGCCGAAACCGTACCCCAAACCCGCGTTAGATTAAACAAAAATTTGGGAATCGCCTCGGCCGATTTAGCCCGCTATCGAGACAAGACAGAGAACTTGCAGCACGCAGTTGCAGCTTACCAACAAGCGCTGCTGGATCTAGACCCCGCCGTGGAGCCTCAGCAGTACGCTGCTGCTCAGAATAATTTGGCGACAGCATACTGGAATTTAGCTCAAGATGGTGAGCCGATCGTATATCTCCAAAGTGCGATCGCAGCTTACACCCAAGCCCTCTCCTGTTACAGTCCCGAACGAGAACCCCTCAACTATGCCGGAGTGCAAAACAACCTCGGTACCGCCTGCTGGAACCTCGCCCAGCACCAACCCTCAGAACCCTTGCTAGTCAGGGCGATTTCCGCCTACCGCGAAGCATTGAAATACCGCACCAGAGAATTAGTACCCGCAGCAGCAGCCGCCACCTACAATAATCTCGGTACCGCTTATTGGCATTTGGCGAACCACTTCCAGCAGAAACAGGCGCGGACGGAATCATTGCAGCAGGCGATTACCGCCTACGAAGCCGCCCTGGATATTGCCGGAGAGATCGATCGAACCAAACTCACTTTTGACGCCTTGGCCGCCCGTAACAATCTCGGACTAGCCCACTATCAACTAGCCACCGACCCAGATTTCGCCGCTAACAAAGTCGCACAGACAAGCCATCTAGAAGCAGCACTGCACCACCAGTTGCAAGTGTGCGCCGAATGGGGACAACATCTCAATGACAAAGGGTTAATATATGGGGATAAACTCAACCTGCAAGCCCCGGCAAACTCCCAAGCTGCTGATTCCCGGCAAACAGCATTGAGCTATATTGTCAAAACGATTAGAGCTTTCTATAGTGAATGTGGGCTGCCAGGCCAAAATTTAGCCTTATCCAAAGTTCCCGGAGATTTATTGCCCGAAATCTTGCGTAGGTTATAAATATGGCTATAACTATTAAAAGCTCAATTTTTTCGAGATTTGTATCCAGTTTTCTATTATTATGGCTGAATCTTCTTGCCTAATTCTTCAAGCAAACTTGTGGTCATGGCCCCTGTAAAAATCCTTGTGGTTGATGACGACCCGGCAATCCGAAATTTAATTCACCGTTTTTTGAGCCAGCAAGGTTATCAAGTTGAGTCTGGCGAGGACGGTGAGACGGGTCTGGAATTATTTGAGCAACTCAATCCTGACTTAGTAGTTCTAGATGTAAATTTACCTGATACAACTGGTTACAAACTGTGTCAAGAAATGCAAAGACGCACGGGCGTGTTTGTGTTGATGCTGACTGCCCGAACCGATGAAGCTGACAAAATGAAAGGGTTTGCCGAAGGTGCTGACGACTACATTACTAAACCTTTTAGTCTTGTAGAGATTGGAGCTCGCGTTGCAGCAATTTTGAAGCGCAAACGCATAGTTACTCCCGCCGAACAACAAAGTCTTACTTTTGGAGAGCTACTAATAGATCCGGTTCGCCGCGAGGTAATTCTCGGCAGTCAGATAGTTGCTTTGACTGCTTTAGAATTCGATCTGCTGTACTGTTTGGCCAGCAAACCCGGTCGCGTGTGGAGGCGATCGGAATTGCTGCATGAAGTGTGGGACTACGAGTATGTAGGAGCCGATCGCGTGGTGGATGTTCATATCGGTCAAATTCGTCGCAAAATTGAACCAGATGCCACTCAAATATCGATGATTCAAACCGTCCGGGGGGTGGGTTACAAGTTTGAGCCAACAACCTAGTAGCATTCGCTGGCATGTCCGCCGGAACACCAGGCAGAAGGCTGTATAGGGGCGGGTTCACCAATATCTCTGATTCACATCCTCGATATTTGTAAACCCGCCCTCCCCACAAAATAATTCAGATCGATCGAGTATCTGATTGTTTGTTCTGCAAATACTCGCCCACTTCTCGTGCACCATCAAAACCCCTTCGCACGCAATCTCCCAAAGCTACGCCGCCAACGTAGTTGCTGCACAAATACACCCCAGGCAAGGATTTTAAACCTCGATCGATTTGTTGCAGGCGATCGAAATGCCCCAAATTGTACTGAGGAATCGCCCGCTTCCACACATTCACCGCTAAAACTTTTGGCTGCGGCACATCTGGTTTCAGCAAAATCCGAGACAAATCTCGGTGCACCTCCCGAACGATTTCTTCTGAGTCGAGATTGCCAATTTCCGAGTCTGTAGCCCCGCCGATGAAACTGGTGAGAGTGTGCCAGCCCGCAGGCGTGCGATCGGCAAATAAACTGGATGTCCAAATCGTCCCCAGAGTGCGAATTCCCTGCCCCCTCGGAATTAAATTTCCAAAACCTACTAATTTACCCTTGACATCCGAATGCGGATATGCTACTACCACGCAGGCAACCGTAGGATAAGTAAAAGCTTGTAAAGCGCTGCTAACTTCTGGTTGCAGAGGCTGCAACAAATCGGCTGTAACATAAGCCGGTGTGGTCAAAACCACGGTACGCGCCTCAACTTCCTGCTGTCCGTCGGGCGTCGAGAATACAGCAATGTAAGTTTCGCGTTGTGTACGCTGGAGGCGAGTCAAGTGCCAGTTGAGTTTAACTCGATCGCCCAATTCAGCAGCGATCGCCTCTGGCAAAGCCTTTAACCCCTGTTTGAACGAACCCAACTCCCCCGGCCTAGTCTTAGGCACATTCGGGTCTGCAGGCATTTGCTTCGGTCTTTTCCTAGCAGAAAGCAGCGCCCCCGCCATCAGCCCGCCACCCAGATCAGCCATCTTTGCTACCCGGCCAAAAGCCGCCGCCGCGCTAAGTTGTTGCGGATCGCCCGCATAAACCCCAGAAACAAAAGGTTCCACCAACCGCTGCATCACTTCCTGCCCCAGATGACGGCGGAAAAATTGAGAAACAGTTTCCTCGTCACGCTGCTGCGAAAGTCCAGCGCCCATTGCCGGCGCGACAAACCCCAAAGCCCCGAACAACGCCCGCAGTTTCCCCGGAAAACTCAGCAACTGAGACTGAATCATCGCCGGTGGAGTCATCGGCACCGGTTGCAGCTTTTTTTGCCAATACACAAAACGAGGCAATTTGCGATCGGCAAAAATCAACTCCTGCTTCAATCCCACATCTACAGCCAACTTCATCAATTCTGGCGTCGGCGAAAAACTGTTCGGGCCCTCCTCCCAGAGAAACCCCCCCGCTGTCACAGTGGTGATGTTCCCGCCCACACGTCCCTGACTCTCAGCGACTAAAATCTTTAGCGAGGATGGATTCGTTGCTTCCTTGTGAAGTGCGTGCGCCAAACTCAAACCGCTAATACCCGCACCCACAATCAAGGTATCTAATAGTTCCATATTACATAGAAAAATATCGCAATCTTTATGTTACATGGCTTTGCACGGCTTGCGTTCTTTGCTTCGGGTACTGCCAAACCGCTTTCAGATTACCGAATTGGGAATTGGGAATCGGGAATTGGGAATTGGGAATCACTAAGCTGTCGGGCATTTCTTAAGGATTTTTCTCGCAGGTTGTGGATTAACCTCTGCCCACCTCCCCGTCTCCCCGTCTATCCATCTCGCTTTTGTATCCGCTGGGTCTGGTGTAAAAAAAGACCATCTGCTGTTATTAAGCTATATTCCCAAAAATACTATTTATTTAAAATTTTTGTATTATAGGGAACAGCGCCGAAAATTGCACTGGGAAACGCAGTAGTAAAGTGTCCAAAAAGATTTGAGTGGGTTAAACTAACTTTAGGAAAATTTTAGAGCTTAAGCAAGTCAGCACCCCGCTCTCAACAGATGGGGCTTTATGCCCTAATCAAAAGAGAGAGTTGACCAGCGATCGTCTTAACTGATTACGTTATCAAAAATATGGGTGTAAGCCCAAGCTGCTAGGCGATCGCGCGTGAAATATTTGAAACGGTAATTCTTCCGTTGAAAGTAGATCATAAAAGTACCAAGTGTCGAAGTAGCCCCCTCTAGCAATAATCAATATTCAAGGCGGTTAAAACTGCCTGATGAGTGTTTTCCTCGATCGGTCTACTCACATCTTGCACCATTCTCAAGAACAGGCAAGATGCCTGTTCCACAAAGATTTAATTTCTTGTGGGTTGGGCATCCGCCCGCCCATAAAAGCTTATTGAAAATGGTGCAACAGATGAGCCTAAAGACACGAGGTTTCCACAATACTAAGCTTTTCTCATGAAAAAATACCCATGCAGGAAGTTATCAACTCGTTTCAGTCTTTTTTCTCTAACTCTGTTGATGCTTTCCTAGAGTGCGATCGACAGCAAAATTACCTATCGATAAATCCAGTCGCTGCTGCTTGGATGGGATTGGAGCCGGCTGAAATAGTCAACAAAACTAATCAGGAATTATTAAAATTATATCCCAATAATGCTGCTGTCAAAAATATAATTTCGCAGATTGATTCCTGCCTGCAACAAGTATTTATAACCGGGGAAACAAGGCTGGCAATTCATGAGGTGACGACGGCAGACGGCGGGATTAAAATTTACGAAACTGCTTACACGCCAGCGGTGGATGCCTCTAGCAAGCAGATGCGGGTTTTGGGCGTCGGTAGAGATATCACCAGGCATTACCGCTGGCAGCAGCAGAAAACTCAACAGTTACGCCGATCGAACCATTTACTGTGGTTGAATGCAGCTAACAGTCCCCTGGCAATGGTGGGCTGGGATGAAGATTTTCGGATAGTTCAGTGGTCGAAACGTGCCGAAGAAATCTTTGGCTGGACATCCGATGATATGATGGGCAAGCAGTTCGGCGATTTGGCTTTGATTTGCGAGGAAGATCGAGAGGCTGTAAGCGCGATCGAGCTTGAACTAGCCACTGGCAACGGCAATACTTCAATTAACCGCAACTATACTAAAAGCGGACAGGTAATTTGGTGTCGCTGGTTCAACTCGATTATTCGCAGTGGCGACACTTTTACCGTGCTTTCTTTGGTGGAAGATATCACCGATCGCAAACGGTTGGAAGCAGAAAAAGCCCAAGCTTCTCGCCTCACAGCAATGGTAGCCGATGTGGGTATTGCCCTCACCAAACACCCTGAAGATATCCTGCTTCCCTGCTGCGAGGCAATGGTGCGAAATCTCGATGTCGCTTCGGCTGAAATTTGGACTTTCAACTCTCAACATAATGTTTGCCAATTGCAAGCAGCATCGGGAATCTACAGTCGCACAGACGATCGGGCTAGGTTTATTGAAAGTAAGGTTAACTTTATAGCCAAACAGCAAAAACCGGAATTTGACTGCGGATTTGAACTGAACAATTTTGGACTCCCAGAGGAAGAATCCGCAAAAGCAACAGAGGCGCCAAGTTCCGAAGTAGCAATTATCAATGCCAGTCAAAAGCAGACAAATTGCCCAATACCCAAGCAAATTCTCACCTTCGCCGGCTACCCTTTAATAGTCGAAGAACGGCTGGTGGGAGTAATGGTAATTATCAGCAGCCAGCCGCTGACAGCACCGTTTCAGGAAACTTTAGCATCGGTGGCGGATGTCATTGCTTTAGGCATCGAACGCAAGCGTGCAGAATCGGAATTAAAATCAGCTAGAGCTTTCCTCAATTCCGTAGTAGAAAATCTGCCGGTGGGAGTTTTTGCTAAAGATGCTTCTTCGCTGAAATTTGTGCTGTGGAATAAAGCGGGAGAAACGATCGCCGGTGTTACCTCTCAAGAGGCGATCGGCAAAAATGACTACGATATTTACCCCAAAGAACAAGCTGATGTTTTTACTGCTCAAGACAGGGAAATATTGACCGGTGAGCACAACCAATCTACTGTTAAAGACATAGGCGAAGAGCCGATCCAAACTCGCCACAAAGGTATGAGAATACTGCACACCCGCAAAGTGCCAATTCTCGACGCTGCAGGCCGTCCTCAGTACGTTTTGGGGATTACTGAAGATATTACCGAACGCAGGCAGGTAGACGAAAGCGTGCGCCTCTACGACCAAATTGTCGAGAATATGCAAATTGGTTTGTACGTCTACCATTTAGAAAATATAGACGATGACAGCACTCTCAGGGCGATCGCATCCAATCCTGCAGCTACCCTATTTACCGGATTAGAAATGGCGGATGTTTTGGGTATGACAATCGACGAGATTTTTCCCCACCTGCGAGCGAAAAATATTCCCCAAGCATTTGCTTCGGTAATTCGCACCCAGAAAGCCGTAGAACTTGAAGATATTGAGTGCGATGAAGGGGGTCGAATAACTCGCGCTTTTTCTATTAAAGCTTTTCCATTACCCAACAACTGCGTCGGTGTTGCTTTTGAAAACATTACTGGTCGCAAGTGCCTAGAACTAGAACTGCAGGCGTCTTTGGAAAAAACCGAACGTTCAGAACAACTCCTGCGTACAGTAATAGACAAAACTAGCGACTGGATTTTGGCCAAAGACAAAAATTTTCGCTGTATTTTGGCCAACAGGAGTTTCGCTCAAGCGATCGGCAAAACAGTCGAAGAGATAATTGGCCAATCTGATTTAGAATTAGGATTTTCAGAAGAACTCGTGTTTGGGAATTGGGCCAGAAATATCCGAGGCTTCCGCACAGACGACTCTGCTGTACTGGCCGGCGAAATCATCCACAATCCCTGCGATCCGGCAACTCTTGCTGACGGTTCAGTACATATTTTTGATACCCAAAAACTTCCCCTGCGCGACGCTGAAGGTAATGTATTTGCAGTGCTAGCTTTCGCTCACGATATTACCGAACGACATGAATCGGAAGCAGCTTTGCGTAGAAGTGAATCCAGATTTAGGTCTTTGGTAGCTAATATTCCCGGAGTGGTTTATCGCTGGAGGTGCGATTTTTCGACTAATTTTATTAGCGATGCCGTTTACTTATTAACGGGCTACCATGCGGCAGATTTTATTTGGCTTTTGGACAGGAGATGCCGGACTTTTGCTAGCATTATTTACCCGGAAGATTTGGCCAAAGTAGAAGCAACTATTCGGCAAGCCATAGGAAACAAAGAGTCTTATAACTTGGAATACCGCTTGCTAGCAGCAGACGGCACGGTTAAATGGGTGTGGGATAAAGGTTCTCCTGTGTTCGACGCAGATGGAAACGTTTGCTATTTGGACGGGGTGATTTTTGATATTAGCGATCGGTACTACGCCGAGGAAGCATTGCGCCAAAAAACTTTAGAGTTAGAAGCTGTTTTTCGCGCTTTGCCTGATTTGTATTTTCGACTAGATGCTGACGGTATAATCGTGGATTATTTGTCAGGAACTTCTTCGAGTTTATACGTACCTCCCGGACATTTTATTGGTCAACGAATCACAGACATATTGCCACCCAATGTCGCCGGTCAATTTGCCCAAGCAATCTTTGAAATTTCCGAAACAAGAAATTCAATCGATATAGAATATTCGCTTTCCATGTCGGAAGGAGAAAAAACTTATGAAGCCCGACTGTTGCCATTTAATTCAGATCAGATTATTATTCTCGCCCGTGATATTACCAAGCGCAAACAAGCCGAAGCTCAATTAAAACATAAAAATCGCCAGCTAGAGCAAACATTGAAACAATTAGGCAGGACTCAAGCTCAACTAATTCAAGCGGAAAAAATGTCGGGTTTGGGACAGCTAGTGGCGGGAATTGCTCACGAAATTAATAATCCTGTCAGTTTTATTTACGGTAATATCACTTACGCTAGTGAGTATGCCAAAAACTTGCTGGAACTGTGCAGTTTGTACCAGGAATACTACCCGGAACCTGTTGCTGTTATCCAAGATTTGGTAGAAGAAATAGAACTAGAATTCATGAAAGAGGATTTCCCGCACCTGCTGACTTCAATTCAAACTGGAGCCGATCGAATTCGCCAAATAGTTCTGTCTTTGCGTAACTTTTCCCGCCTGGAAGAATCCGATCTTAAGCGTGTTAATATTCACGAAGGAATAGAGAGTGCTCTGTTAATTTTGCAACACAAGATTAAAGAAAATGGTAGAAATCGTCCTATTCAAATAGTTAAAGAATATGGAAAATTGCCGCAGATACAGTGCTACGTGGGACAGTTAAATCAAGTGTTTATGAATATTTTAAATAATGCTATTGATGCTTTAGCGAATGTCAGGCAGAGGAAGTTGGAATTGGCGAGTTATGTCGAAGAGGAAGGGCAAGATGTTGCTAGTTTACCTTTAAGTTGCGACACATTGCCTTGGATTCGGATTCGCACGGAGGTGTTGGAGAATAATCGGGTTGCGATCGTAATTTCCGATAACGGGTCGGGAATGGCAGAGTCTGTTAAGTGTCGGGTATTTGACCCGTTTTTTACTACTAAACCAGTAGGCAAAGGTACAGGTTTGGGACTGTCTATCTCCTATCAGATTGTGGTGGAAAGACACGGAGGGACGCTGCAGTGCATTTCCGCGCCGGGAGAGGGAACTGAATTTGCGATCGAGATTCCAATTCGGCAGAGGTAATGAGTCATTGGTAAGTGGTAGTTGCACCATAAAAATGATAATCTAATTAAAGGTTGTAAAAGTCAGGAATATTAGCATGGTATACAAAAGCATACATACTTCTAATGCAGTTGCACAACCAATTAAAGATGATGACGATGATGATGATTCCTACGTTGACTATTTTTATGACGATCCGGGGGCTCCGCCGGGAACTCTCGACTTAGAACCCGATGCGCCGCCTCCCGAGATTGTATTAATTGACTATTGCGAAACAGCCGCAACTCGCGGTAAATTGGCAAATCCTCAAGACGCTTCGGCTTATTTAGATACAGCATCTGTTTCTTGGGTTGATATGTTGGGATTAGGAAACAAAGAAACTTGGCGCCAAATGGGTAAAGTGTTTAATTTGCATCTTATGGCTCAAGAAGATGTGGTTAATGTACCACAGCGCCCAAAAGTTGTAGATTACGAAAATCACATTTTAATCATTGCCTGGATGGTGATACTTAAGCCGAATTCAGAGAATTTTCATAAAGAACAAGTTAGTTTAATTTTGGGGAAACATTACCTGTTAACTATTCAGGAAGAACCGGACTATGATTGTTTTGAACCCGTGCGCGATCGCATTCGTAAAGGACAAGGAACTATTCGCAAACACGGAGCCGATTATCTGGCTTATACTCTGTTAGATTCGATTATAGATGGCTTCTTCCCTGTATTAGAAGTTTATGGAGAGCGCATTGAAGAATTAGAGGATGAAGTGGTGGTGAACCCCACCCGCAAAACCCTGGAAAAAATCTATAAAATCCGGCGAGAATTGCTGACTCTGCGCCGCGCCATTTGGCCGCAGCGGGATGCAATTAATGTTTTGATTCGAGATAGCAGTGATTTGATTAGTCCAGAGGTGCGAATTTACCTGCGCGACTGTTACGATCACACAGTGCAGGTGATGGATATGGTGGAAACATATCGAGAGTTGTCTTCTGGTTTGATGGATGTTTACTTGTCTTCGGTTGGTAATAAAATGAATGAAATCATGAAATTGCTGACGGTGATTTCGAGTATCTTTATTCCTCTAACTTTTGTGGCGGGAGTATACGGGATGAATTTCAATACAGAGAAATCGCCTTGGAATATGCCGGAACTGAATTGGTATTTTGGCTATCCGCTGTGTTGGGCGGTGATGGTAGGAATCGCCTCTGGTTTAGTTTACTTTTTCTGGCGGCGCGGCTGGTTTGATAATTTTTCTACTGTGAAAGATGACTCATTAAAGTAACCGGATTGGAGATTTGAGATTGGGGATTGAAGATTGAAAAATCCAAAATCCTTTTATGTAAAAAGGTTTCCTGCCCCTAGTTGAATCCCTGCCATAAATCCTGGCATGATAATTCCCAACTTTTGGGCCTCCAGATTCATCCGTGAGTGATTTTAAGGGGAGTTGCAGGGAAATTTAATTGTTGGGCGGGCTTTCGGGCCCACCGTACAAGAGTTTGAATAAACTGAGATGTTGCACCATTCTCGCTTAACAGGCAAGATGCCTGTTCCACAATAAAATTCATCTCTTGTGGAACAGGCATCTTGCCTGTTCATAAAAAGCTTATTGACAATAGTGCCAGATGTGAGAATAAACACAAATGTCCAAATTAAGTGGGCGACAAGTTAAAATATTCAATCTCAAATCCCAAATAGATTGACGAACGATCGCGTACAATAAATCTGGGGAAAAAGTAGGCGCAGGCGGTTGCGGATTAGCGAAAGCTTGTCTGAGGAAAGTCCGGGCTCCCGAAAAACCAAACTTGCTGGGTAACGCCCAGTGCGAGCGATCGTGAGGATAGTGCCACAGAAAGATACCGCCAATTAGTCATTAGTCAGCAGTCATTGGTCATTAGTAAGTAACTGAGGATTTTTGACTGGGAAGCAACCACTAATTTGGTAAGGGTGCAAAGGTGCGGTAAGAGCGCACCAGCAGCATCGAGAGGTGCTGGCTCGGTAAACCCCAGTTGGGAGCAAGGTCGGAGGGACTATGGTTGGTTTTTTACCAGTGCCGTTTTTTGGTACCGCTTGAGGCGTCTGGTAACAGGCGTCCCAGATAGATAACTGCCCTCGAAAACTGCTTGCAGTTGAGAGAACAGAACCCGGCTTATGTCCGACTTTTTCCCCCCCATTTAATTAAAATTACCGCTTGGGAATCAGGTCAACAAATCCTTTCGACCTGTTTTATGTTGGGCAAGGTATGCACTGCACAGCCGGAGGAAGATTTTGGGTAAGGTGCACCATAAGCACCCGGAGGAATATTTAGTTTTTCAACTAATTTTTTTTTATTAATATGAATCTGATCCCAGTTAAAAAAATAATGCAACTTTTGAAAAGCTCCAAACCCGGATAGTCATCCGTGATTCCCACTTCTAAAATCTAAAATCTAAAATCTAAAATCTAAAATCTAAAATGGTATGATTTATCCGGGTCGCCAAAAGCAACTTGAAACATTAATTCAAAAATTGGGACTGACGAAGAATGCTTCGATAAAATGGCATCTCCTCGATTTAGCTTTGACTCATGCGAGCGCGTCAGCTAAGGCAAATTACGAGCAACTAGAGTTTGTCGGGGATGCAGTTGTGCGGCTGGCTGCGTCGGAATTGTTGTTTGAGATTTATCCTGACTGTACAGTGGGGGAATTTGCTGCTATTCGATCGATCTTGGTGAGCGATCGCATTCTTGCTAAAATCGCTGAAAGTTACGGGTTCGATCGCTATTTAATTGTTTCCAGCAGCGCCGCCGCAGACAAAACAGGCGCTGAACCCCGGCTGGCAGATGCTTTGGAAGCGGTACTGGCTGCGCTTTATTTGAGTACCGAGACGTTAGAATTAATTCGCCCTTGGCTAGATTCTCACTTTCAACGCCTAGCGGCGGAAATCCGCAGCGATCCTGCCCGCCAAAACTACAAAGCTGCTCTCCAAGAGTTGACTCAAGGCAAATACAAAACTTTGCCCAAATATAGCGTGCAAGAAACCGGGACAGTGCAGGGCGGGGAGGATCGTTTTACCGCAGAAGTTCTCATTCAGGGAAAGTTGGTAGCAGAGGGAAAAGGTCGATCGATCAAAGCGGCCGAACAAGCAGCGGCTCAGGCAGCTTTCAATAAATTAGTTGACTGTTGACAGTTGACAGTTGACTGTTGACGGTTGACTGTTGACAGTTAACTGTTGACTGGTGTTATCAGTTATTGGTTATTTGTTAGCTGCTACCAATAACCAATAAGCAATAACCAATAACTACTGCCAACATTCAACAGTCAACAGTGATTTTTTTGAGTTAAAACATAGATAATAATAACAAAATATGCTATAATTACTGTGCGATTTTTGAAATTATAATTAATGAAAATCGGAATAGCTGTATTGGGTGCCGGTCGCTGGGGAGTTAACCTAATTCGCAACTTTCTCGAACATCCCAATAGCCAAGTTTTAGCGGTGGTAGACCCGAATCGAGATTCATTGGCGGCCGTTCAAAAACAGTTTAATCTTGATGCCTCGGTGATTCTAGCTACCGATTGGTCTCAAGTGCAAGCCTTGCCGGGACTGCAAGCTGTGGCGATCGCTACTCCAGCTTCCACACACTACACCCTCGCAGCAGCAGCGCTGAAACAAGGCTACCACGTCTTAGCAGAAAAACCCCTCGCTCTCAACCTGACTGAAGCAATAGAACTCTGTCAATTAGCCGAAAAACAGCAGCGGCAACTGTTCGTTGACCACACTTATCTGTTTCATCCAGCAGTCGATCGAGGCCAAAGAATTATTCAACAGCATCAACTCGGAAAATTGCGCTACGGTTACGCCCAGCGCACCCATTTTGAACCGGTTCGCCATGACGTTGATGCCCTGTGGGACTTGGCGATTCACGATATCGCTATTTTCAATACTTTGTTGGAACAAACGCCAATTGAAGTAAGGGCGATCGGCACTGTTTTTCCCAAGGAAGAAGGAAGTTCGGCAACGGATTCTGTAACGGATGTAACGGATGTAACGGATGTAAAGGATAGAAGGAACAAGGAAGAAGGAAGAGCGAACCAGGAAGAAGGAATAAATCCAGAAGCTGCAGAAATTGAAAATCAATTTGCTCCTTCACTGGTGACTACTAATCCTGCAGAAAAACTAGCAGATTTAGTTTGGGTAACGCTCACCTATCCCGACGGATTTCAAGCATTTATTCACCTGTGCTGGCTAAATCCCGACAAACAACGGCGCTTAACAGTTGTTGGCAGTTTGGGAACCTTGATTTTTGATGAAATGTCGCCAGAAACTTCCCTGATTTTGCAGCGCGGCAATTCAGATTGGCGAGGGGAAGAGAATAACTCTTTTGAAAGTGCGTTAGCGAAGCCCGCCCCTACGGGGGCTACGCCAACGAAGAGGATCGCGCCGCAGCCAAAAAGCATCAGACACCGCGAAGTGTTGAGTTTAGAACAAGTAGAACCGCTGAGGCGAGTGTGCGATCGCTTCCTCAACTGCGTGCAAACAAATACCCCCTGTCTTACCTCTTCGGGCGCGGCCTCCGTCGAATTAATCCGCATTCTCAGCACTTTGAGCAAATCCCTCGAACTCGGCGGACAGCCCCTAATACCATTTTAGATTTGAGATTTTAGATTTGAGATTGGGAAAATCAGTCCTCAACTTTTGAAATTTCCCTTTTCCGTTACTAAGTCCGGGCTGTGAAAATAAAAATTTGACTGCTGATTGACAGGCAAAGAAATCATCACCATAGTACCTTGATTCACGCCTGCGCTGTGCAGGGTAATGCTTCCGATCATAGATTCCATTATCCTTCGCGAGATAGCCAAGCCCAAACCGTTACCGCCAAACCTGCGAGTTGTAGAACCATCAGCCATCACAAAAGGTTGAAACAATTTCTGCTGGTGCTCGGGATCGATACCAATTCCTGTATCTTTAATTGTCACCACCACCCAATCGCTTTGACCGCTGGGACCCGTTTTACTTTCCCCACTGCCGTTAAAACTAGCAGAATTAGTCCTCGATTCTAGCCGCACAGATATACTAATGCTGCCCGACTCTGTAAACTTAACGGCATTGCTCAAAACATTTAAAAACACCTGTTTGAGCTTCTCTGGATCGGCATGAACAATAATCGGATCGTGAGGAGCTGGCAAACTTAACTTCAAGCCTTTTTCCTCAATTTGAGCCGCTTGCAAATCAATCGCGTCTTCAAGTACCTGAGTAATATCAACTACTTCTAACATCATGGAAAAGGTGCCGGCTTCTATTTTAGCAATGTCCAAAATATCATTAATAATATTGAGCAATTGCATGGACGAGTCGTGGGCGCGCTGTAAAAATTCCATTTCTTCATCTCGGTCATCGCAGTAGCCGTCCCGCACAATTTGAATAAAACCAATAATCCCGTTGAGCGGCGTTCTCAATTCGTGAGAAATATTGCCCAAAAATTCATTTTTTAATTGATTGGCAACTTGCGCTTCCTTGGTGGCGACTTCCAATGCTTTTGCCCTGGATCTGAGGCCCTGCACCATGCTGTTTAGTGCTTCTGATAGTTGATTAAATTCCCTAATTTGGAAATCTTGGGGCACTGTCTGCGACGCTTCCGTATCTACTTTCATGGCGTAGTCTCTCAGTTTTTCCACAGGACGCGCCAAGTCGCGAGACAGATATAAAGTCGCGATGATACTAGCAGCAACCAAACCTACAATTAAATTAAATAAAACTTGCTGAATTTCTTCCAAACCTGAGAGAGCGTAATCTAAACGAGAGACAGCTAAAATAATCCACTTGCTGTTCTCATGTGTAGTTGAAGGACTCGGGATAGCGGCGTATCCTGCTAGCAACTCTACACCATTTCTTTCAAAGGAAAATAGGTGGAGAAAAGCTGTTCCGCCGGCGATCGCCCTTTTGACAATACTTTTTAGTCGAGCGGCATCTGCCTCTTGGTCGATATTGCGGCCCACGCGGTTGACATTAGGGTGCGCCAAAATTGTCCCATCTTGGTCGATCGCCACCGTATAGCCGGCTAGAGAACCCTTGGGAGCGCTGGTTTGCACAGGCAAGGCAGACTGCAAACTCAAAGCATAACTCAACTGCAGGGTATTGCCCCGACGAATGTAAACAGGAGCGCTCAACACCAAACTCGCTTGGCTATCGGAGCCTTCTTTACCCGCATCGGGAAAATCATCAGCCCCCAAAGCCACCTTCTGATCGTTTGCTGTCGCCTGGCGCTGCGGAGGTAAGGACAGACTGATGTAAACGCTCTTGTCGTCCAGCAGCGTTTGCTGCTGCTGTACGGGCGGCCAAAATTTTGCCGGCAACGACTGAATCGGCTGCTGCCCGCAAGTGCTTGCTATCACTTGATTTGTCTTTAAGTTAGTCAATTGCAAGCAATCAACCTGCGCTGGCAACCGCTGCCCTAATTGCGCGATAAACTTTTGATAATCCTTCGGATCTACCGACTGCAACATCGAGCTTTCGGAAGCGCCGATCAGATTCGACTTCAGCGATTTCGCCCACTGTTCAATAGTGTCTGCTTTTCTGACTGCACTTTCTGTCAAGTTTTGACGAGCAGTTTCCAGAAGTGTCGAGCGTGCCTTGCGATAGGTAACATACTCCCCCACCAGTAGAACCGGTACGCTGAGCAACAAAATCCGCGACAGTAAAATACGGCGAAAGGAGGATTGACCTAACTTAACCATAGGAAATATCTAAATTAAGGTGCAACACCCAACAGCGACCATTACAGTGAAATAAACCAGACCGAAAGCATGAATCTGTCTAGGGGGCTCTGCTGACTGGACAACACAGCTTCAGAACAACATTTAAACACAATTATAGAAGCCACTGTAGTAATCTCGATTCTAAGTGTGTGGACTTAAAGATGCTCAGCAATTTGTTTGGCAACTGCCTGTGATCTAGGTCACACTTCCCTCTTCAATTCTTGGCTCGACTTGCGCCCCATCGCCCCGGTGTCAATTTTTCAGGCTGCAAAAAGCGTCGGGTGGACATACCGCAGTTGCTTGAAGCTAGAATCGCATAGATGCACTCTGACACCTAAATTAACGGGCAAAAAGTTCTGTCTCCGGGTAGTACACAGAGAGAATTCTGCTCGATCGGACTTTTTCTTTCCGAATGCCTTCGAGAGATGGGCCAGAGATGGGCGATGCGAGATTTGGCATCCTGTCAAAGATTTCTTTTGCCATCCGATTGATTCGGTGACAATAATTCACCGGTCAAACAAAAAGAATGAGACGATCGAGCTGTCGATCGACTCTGCCAACCCTAATGTGGGGAACCTTGGCCCAAACAGTGCACCCACGCTCCCTAAATTCGCGGTCTCGGCAATAATCTCCATAGCTTAATCGATGAAAAAAAACTTTAGCAATTATACGTATTATTACACAAACAACCGTCCGAGATATCATCACGCATATTTGATATCTGATACTTTTAATTCAGACAATCCCCGACAATCGGCAACAATCTGAATATAGCACACTCATCAGACAGGTCCCAGAGTATGGTGGTATCCC